>DAOSUR010000020.1:1507-45894 GCA_035378985.1 Anaerohalosphaeraceae bacterium | reverse complement strand
GTGATGATTCTCGGCGGGACGGAACTGGTTCAAATCACGCTGCGTCTGCAGCAGAAATCGCCGGCGCTGGGGGTCCAGATGGGATACGTGTATCTGGCGGTTCCCATCAGCGGTTTCTTTATGCTTCTGTACGGCGGAATCGGCCTCTGTGAGCGAGTGATCCAATTTTTCAAAACGTCTGTTCAGCAAACGGATGATTTTCAGGGCGAGGAGCAGTAATGGATTTTCCGATTCAGATTCTGGTTGTCAGTTTCGTGATTCTGCTGGTGCTGGGCGTTCCGGTGGCCTTTTCGATGGGGATTGCGTCGCTGCTGGGCATCCTGGCGATGGGCGATTTGCCGGCTTTTGCGGCGGTTGCCCACAAAATGGCCACGGGCATTGATGAGTTTTCTCTGCTGGCCATTCCCTTTTTTATTCTGTCCGGCTTGTTTATGGGCCATGGAGGGATTGCTCGTCGTCTGATTGATTTTGCGAACGTTCTGGTGGGGCATTTTCGCGGCGGGCTGGCCCTGGTGAATATTCTGACGTGTATGCTGTTTGGGGCGATTTCCGGTTCGGCGGCCGCGGCGGTTTCGAGTGTGGGCGGCTTTATGATTCCGCTGATGAACAAGCGCGGCTATGACCGGGATTTTAATGCCTCCGTGACGATTACAGCGGCCACGACCGGACTGCTGATTCCGCCCAGCAATGTGATGATTGTGTATTCCCTGGCGACCGGCGGGGCGGTTTCCATCGCCGCGATTTTTATGGCGGGGGTCATTCCGGGGATTCTGGTCGGCCTGGGACTGATGCTGGTCAGCAGCCTGATTTCCTGGAAGCGAAATTACGGCAAAGGCGAAACGCTGGAAGCCGGAGAGTCGGTAAGGCGGTTTATTCAGGCAATTCCGGCTTTGCTGCTGATTGTAATTGTGATGGGCGGGATTCTGAAAGGGATTTTTACGGCGACGGAGGCCTCCGCCGTGGCAGTGCTGTATTCGTTTCTGCTGGCGGTAGTGTTTTACAAGGAGGTCAAGTGGTCGGAAATCCCGGGGATTCTGCTGCAGGCCGGAGTAATGACGTCGGTGGTTTTTCTGCTGATTGCCACGAGTATGGCGATGAGCTGGGTGCTGGCGGCCGAGCGCATTCCGCAGGATATCAGCGCCTCGCTGCTGGGACTGACGCATAACCGAATTCTGGTTCTGCTGATCATTAATCTGATTTTGCTGGCGGTGGGGACCTTTATGGATATGACGCCGGCGGTTCTGATTTTTACGCCGATTTTTCTGCCGGTGGTGGCTACCTTCGGGGTCCATCCGCTTCACTTCGGCATTATTATGATTACAAATCTGTGCATCGGACTGTGCACGCCGCCGGTGGGGACGTGTCTGTTCCTGGGCTGCGGGATTGCTGAAACGACGGTGACAAGGGTAATGAGGCAGATCGGCTATTTCTATGCCGCGATGATTGTCGTATTGTTTATCTGTTCCTATGTTCCCGCCTTGTCGCTGTGGCTGCCGCAGCAGCTGGGGCTGCTGAAATAGACGTCTGTCTCTGCTGATGCAGAATCGCTGCCGTCAAATGGATGTCTGTTCCGTGCGGGCGATGATTTCGTTCTGCAGGCCTTCGCCGAGCTCCACAAAATAGTCGCTGTATCCGGCAACGCGGACAATCAAATGGCGATACTGCTGGGGATTTTTCTGGGCCTCCAGCAGGGTCTGCCGGTTGACGACATTAAACTGGATATGGTGGCCGTCCAGTCGGAAGTAGCTGCGAATCAGATGAACCAGTTTGTCCAGCCCCTCCCCTTCGAGCACCTGCGGAATGAATTTCATATTGAGCAGGGTGCCGCCGGTTCGAGCATGGTCGAGTTTGGCGGCGGATTTGAGAACGGAGGTCGGGCCGTGGGTGTCGGCTCCCTGACTGGGGGAGATGCCGTCGGACAGAGGCAGACCGGCCTTGCGTCCGTTGGGCAGGGCACCGGTAACCTGCCCAAAATAGATGTGGACCGTGGTCGGCAGGAGGTTAATGCGGTATTTGCCGCCCTTGGTGTTGGGTCTGCCGTTGATGGCGTCGTAGTATAGATTGAATAAATCGACGGCGACGGCGTCGGCGTAATCGTCATCGTTGCCGTAGCAGGGGGCCTGCCGGAGCAGATTCTGAATGTCTTCCATCCCTTCGAAGTTTGCCTCGAGGGCTTTTAAGAGGGTCCGCATGGTGAGCGTCTTGCGGTCGAAGACGTGGAATTTGACGGCCGTGAGGGCATCGGTGAGCGTACCGATGCCGACGCCCTGAATGTAGGTTGTATTGTAGCGCGGGCCGCCGTTGTGGTAGTCTTTGCCCCGCTTGATGCAGTCATCGACCAGCACGGACATAAAAACGGCGGGCATCCATTCTGCATACAGCCGTTCGATGATTTGGTTGCCGCGGATTTTGATGTTGATAAAGTGATTCAGCTGCTTTTTGTAGGCGTCGCGCAGCTGCTCAAAAGTTGTAAAAGTTTCCGGGTCGCCGGTTTTCGGGCCGACCTGAACGCCGGTTCGCGGGTCGCGTCCGTTATGCAGGGTGACCTCAAAGATTTTGGGCCAGTTGCAGTAGCCGGTGAGGATGCAGCTTTCTTTTCCAAAGGCACTCACCTCGACGCAGCCGCTGGGGCCGCCGCTTCGGGCATCGAAAAGCGATTTGCCGTCGTGGAGCATTTCGCGAATGATGACATCCGTATTAAAAACGGACGGTTGCCCCAGACCGGTGCGAATGACCTGACAAGCCCGTCTGACGAATCGGTCGGGGTTTTTGGCGCTGATTTGGATACAGCAGCTGGGCTGAACGAGCTGCATTTCCTCGACGACCTCGAGAATCAGATAGGAAACGTCGTTGACGGCGTCCTGTCCGGTCTGAGGGTCCACACCGCCGACGTTGATGAGCGAAAAATCGGTATAGGTGCCGCTCTGTTCTTCCGTGATGCCGACCTTAGGCGGGGCGGGCTGGTTGTTGAACTTAATCCAGAAACACTGGAGCAGCTCTTTGGCCTGCTCGCGGGTGAGCGTTCCGGCCTCCAGCTCTCGTTTGTAGAAGGGATACAGATGCTGGTCGAGGCGGCCCGGATTGAAGGAGTCCCAGACGTTCAGGTCTGTGATGACGCCCAGATGCACGAACCAATAGGCCTGCAGGGCCTCTCGGAAAGTTCGCGGAGCATAGGCAGGCACATGCCGGCAGACGGCGGCGATTTCCTCCAGCTCTTTTTTGCGGACGGGGTCGGATTCGCTCTGGGCCAGCTGCTGGGCTTTTTCGGCATACCGGCGGGCCAGGGTCAGCACGGCATCGATTGCCAGTTTCATTCCTTTGAGTTCCTGGAGTTTTGCGTGGGCCTCCGGGTCGCCGTAAAAGTCCAGACTGCGGATGGACTGGCTGATTTCATCCTGCAGGTCGAGCAGACCTTTTCGGTAAATCTTGTCGTCGAGGATGGCATGGCCGGGCGCCCGCTGCTCCATAAACTCGGTAAAAATGCCCGCTTCAAAGGCCCGATGCCAGTCTTCGCTCATTGCGGCGAAGACCTTTTCCCGCATCGTTTTGCCTTTCCAGAAGGGAATAATTTTTTCTTGATAAACCTTTTTGACATCCTCGCTGACATCAAAGGAGGTTCGGGTGCGCCGCGCCATAATTTCGAAATCTTCGAGGGTATGGCAGCACAGTTCCGGATAGGTATAGGTGGCTTTAGGAGCCGGTCCCCGCTCGCCGACGATTAATTCGCCTTCATTGATGCAGATGTGCTTGCGGCTCATGATGTAGTTGAGGGCTAGGCCGCGGACAACCGGAGGAGAAAACTCCATCGTGACGCCGCTCTGATAGAAATCGGTAATCAGTTCAGCCCGTTCAGCACTGATGTACGGTTTGGTGTTTACACTTTGAGCACGCAGTTTGGCAACTCGTTCGTTCATAGGTTCTATCCGCCGATTTTTACACAAAAACCCATTTCCTGCAGCGTCTGTGCAAGTTTTTTCATTTGTTCCACTGAGAGACGCCGGCTTCTGAACACTCGCTCGCTCTTGCCGAGCCGCTCCGCCTTGGCGATTCCTCCACTATTATACGGCAAAAGGTCGATTTGTTTTATGGTTTTCAGATTTTGTACATACTGTCCAATGGCCTGAATGCTGTCGGGTGAATCATTGAAGCCTGCAATGACGGGAACCCGAATGATGATTTGGCGAGCGTTTGTGCTTAACCAACTGATGTTGTCCAGAATCAGGGAATTGTCCACACCGGTAAACTCCCGATGTTTTTTTGAATCGAGATGTTTGATGTCGCACAAAAAAAGGTCACTGAAATCCAGAATTGACTTTAGAGTTTCACGTTTTCCATAACAGGACGTATCAACGGCCGTTTGGAACCCCATTTCCTTGCAGGCAGTCAGCAAAGCGTAGAGAAAGTCAGGTTGGGTGAGGGGTTCACCGCCTGAAAAAGTAACACCGCCGCCGGATTGGTCATAAAAAACGGAATCTTTTTCTATTTCTTTTAAAACTTCCTCAACAGTGACCTTCCGGCCGACTTTTTCCATTGCTTGGGCCGGGCAGGGGGAAATGCAGGCGCCGCAAACTGTACAGCGGCTTAAATCCCGATGTATTTTGCCGTTAATTCTGCTCAGTGCCTGGTTTGGACAGATTTGGAGACATCGTCCGCACTGGATGCAGCGGACAGGCCGATGGAGCATTTCAGGATTGGTTTCCCAGCTTTCCGGATTGTGACACCAGGAACATCGTAGCGGACAGCCCTTGAAAAAGACGGTTGTGCGAATGCCGGGCCCGTCGTGAATCGCGTATTTTTTAATATCAAAAATTGTACCTGTTATTTGTTTGTAATCCATTTTTTTGCCTTTTCCCAAACCTCATCGTAGTCGGAAAACAGTTCTTTTTCAACAGAAATCAAGATGCACAAGCTCTGAAATTGAGAATTTGGGCTTTTTTTAGTTGATTGTGCAAATATTTTCTGATAATATCACAGTCGATTGTGCAATCATTTTAACCGTTCAAAATCTCTGTTGAGGGATGCATTTGAGAGTGTCCCCTTTTTGACAGTTTCTTTGCCCGCAGTCTGGAGAAACTATGAGTTTGAGCAACAAACAGAGGAAGAGAAAAGAACCGGAGAAATCAAACCGCTTTGAGCATTTTATTACGGCTCGCGGAGATAAATTGATGGAAGGCGACAAGGAATATCGCTTTATTTCCTTCAATATTCCGGATTTGCATAACAAAGAAGATGTGATGTTTTTTGAAGAGACGTGCGCCTGGCGATGGCCGGATGAATATGAAATTGCTGATGCGCTTGAATCCATCCGCCAGTTAGGAGGGCGGGCGACGCGGCTGTATACCCTTTCTGTTCGGCGCCCCGGTGAGACACATCCGGTTCATGTGGAGGGCCCCGGGCAATTTAACGAGGAAGGATTTCGGGTGATTGATAAAGTTTTGCAGATTGCTGAGCAGAAGGGGATTCGCATCATCTTTCCTCTGCTGGACAGTACGAAGTGGTGGGGCGGAGTGGAAGATTATGCGGCTTTTCGCGGGAAAGAAAGTGTGACGATTTATCAAAGGCCGGACAGTGCCCGCTCGCGTTTTTGGACGGACAGGCAGCTGATTGAGGATTTCAAAAAAACCATTGAATATACGCTGAACCGAAGGAACGTTTATACCGGAGAATGCTACAAAGACTGCAAAGCAATTCTGCTTTGGGAGACCGGAAACGAACTCTGCTGTCCTCCGGAGTGGACTCATGAGATTGCCGGTTATATCAAAAGCATTGACCCCAATCATCTGGTTATGGACGGCTTTTTTGCTACGAAGGTCCGACCGGAGTCGGTCGAAGAGCCGTTTGTTGATGTTGTGACGACGCATCATTATCCGAGCCTGAATCCGGATTTTATCGGGGATGTTCGGGTTTCCCGGGAAATGGTCAGAGGCCGGAAACCCTATATTGTAGGGGAGCTCGGATTTGAAACGAACGGAAAGGTCCGCGAGCTGCTGGATTATGTGATTCAGGAAGGCATCAGCGGGGCCATGGTTTGGTCTCTTCGTTCGCATAAGCGGGAAGGGGGTTTTTACTGGCATTCAGAGCCGGATTCTTTCGGGCGGTTTCGTTCTTATCATTGGCCGGGTTTTCCAAGCGGAGAGGATTATTATGAAACGTCTCTGCTGAAATTGGTGCGTCAGAAGGCATTCGAGATTGCAGGCGTTCCGGAGCCGCCGCTGGAGAAGCCACTTCCGCCGACCCTTTTGCCCATTGAGGATATCACGGCAATTTCCTGGCGGGGTTCTGCGGGTGCGGCTGCTTATGATATCGAAAGAGCGGAGTCAGAAACCGGTCCCTGGGAGGTAATCGGCTGGAATGTTTCGGATGCCCAAGTCGAGTATGGACCTCTTTTTCACGATATGACGGCGAAAATCGGGAAACGCTATTTTTACCGGGTGATTGCCAAGAATGCAGCCGGACAATCGAAACCATCCAATCTTGCCGTCTCCCCGATTGTGGATTGTCAGGCGATAGTGGATGAGTTAAAAGATTGGTCGCAGGTTTACAGCTTTCGGGGGCGGGTGGTGCTTGAAACCACCCAGGCCCGCCGGATGAAGGAAGATGGAAGCCGTGTCAAAGGGGCTGCCGGCGGAGAGATGCTCTACCGGACCGAAGGAGCAATCTGCCGATGTGTGCTGGAAACGTATTTTGAAAAAAATATTTCCGATTTTGCTTTTTTCTTCAGCAAAGACGGTGTTTCTTTTGCGAAAGCCAAAAGCCGACGAACTGTGTATGACCCCGGCGATCCTGTCTATGGGTATTTTATCCCGGTTAAATATGAACTGACACTGGTTCCGCACGGTTCGAGATGGTTTCGGATAGTCTTTCGTACAGATGCACAAATCGGACGTATCCGGATTTATTACCGATAAGAGGAGGGGGAGTTTTTAGGAGGGGGACACGCAGACCGCCTTTGTACGCAGTTTTTTTTACTTGCCTACTGGAAACCCGAACTGTTTGAGGTATATTAGAATCAGCAAAGGAACGGTCTGTTCTGAAAGGCGTTTCTGTGAAAAAGGCCTTGATTCATAGCCCGCAGCTGGAACAGTATTCTTATCCGGACTCCTGTCCCTTCAAGACGTTTCGTGCCGCGTTGCTTTATCGGAAACTGCTGTCGATGGGATTGCTGAGCGGGCCGGATGTTTTCGAAGCCGCTCCGGAGAAAGCTGAACGCTCTGTTCTGGAACAGTTTCATTCTTCGGCCTATCTGGATGCGCTGGAGCGGGCAAACAGAGGGGAGTTTGATTCTTCGATGTTTTGGATGGGGTTGGGGACGGGGGATTGTCCGGTTTTTGACGGAGTTTATGATTATGCGGCACTGGCGGCGGGGGCGACGATAACAGGGGCTCGTCTGATTTTGGAGGGGAAAGCCGGGATTGCCTTTAATCCTTCCGGGGGGTATCATCATGCTCACGCCGGGAGAGCAGGCGGGTTTTGTTATTTGAATGATGTTGTTTTGGGGTGTCTGGAATTTGTAAAGGCGGGCAAGCGGGTGCTGTTTCTCGATGTGGATGTGCATCACTGCGATGGGGTTCAGGCGGCCTTTTATGACCGGGCCGATGTGATGACGATATCGACGCATCAGGACGGCCGGACACTGTTTCCCGGTACAGGGTTTGTGGATGAAATTGGAGAAGGCGAGGGACGCGGGTACAGTGTGAATTTTCCGCTGCCGCCGGGGGTCTATGATGAGGTTTATCTGAAGGTGTTTCGGGAGGGGGTTCTTCCGCTGATTGGGGCGTACGGGCCGGATGTGATTGTGCTGGAAATCGGTGCTGATACCCTGGCGGGAGACCCGCTGGCCGGTTTTTCGTTAACCAATAATGTGTATGTCGAGGTCGTTCAGTCTCTGCTGGTCTTTGGCAAGCCGATTTTAGCGGTCGGCGGGGGCGGGTACCATGTGGAGAATACAGTACGGGCCTGGGCGCTGGTTTGGGCGACTCTGTGCGGACGTCAGCAGACCGATGAAACCTGGGCGGGTCTGGGCGGTGTGATGCTGCAAAGTACGGACTGGAACGATGATAGGGGGCTTCGGGACCGGGTTTTGGTTCCCTCAAATTGGCAAAGAGAATCGGTGCTGCCGGCGGCGGAACAGGTGCTCAATGCAGTCCGCCGCACGGTCTTTCCGCTGCATGGGCTTTCCTGAGTCGATTTATTTTGGGGTTGCTGCTTAAAAAGCAGAAGAGATGATTTTTCTCTTCGGCTTATCCGGCGGAGGAAATTCAGGGGGAAGTTGTGAAAAAAAGAGCCCGGAGTGGTCCGGGCTCTTAAGGTTTTCAGCGGAAATTACGCTTTTTTGGGCGGTTTAATCTGCGTCATAACAGCTGCCGCTGCCAGGCAGGCGATGCCGGCGACCCAGAATGCGAGGCGGTAATTGCCGATGGTGAAGAGTTTTTCTACGACGGCTCCGCTGGAATCTCTGGACAGGTATGGAATGGTGTTTACTGTTTTCATCAGGGCGGCGGCCAAATAAGGTCCGACGATTCCGCCGGCACCGAATGCCGTGAACATACAGCCGTAATTGACGCCGAAGTGTTTGGTCCCGAAGAAATCCGCTGTGACAGCCGGATAGAGGGCCAGATAACCGCCGAAACATAAGCCGATTAGAGAAACGCCGACCAAATAGATGGGGTATTCCCGAAGCCGGTCCAGCAGAAGCATGGCAGCGCCGCAAAGAATAAACATCGTAATCAGCGTTCCTTTTCTCCCGAAGGCATCGGAAATTTTCCCCCAAAGAATCCGTCCGAGAGAATTAAAGATTGCCAGAACGGCGATGGCCGTAGCACCGGCGGCGGCAATCTGATTGAACGCGTCTTCCTGAATCGGAGGAGTCATCGCGGCTGTTCGGAAGGACTGCCAAATGGGCGATGCCTTCATAATGATTTGAAGACCGGCGGTGCAGCCGGCGAAATAGGTAATCCAGAGCAGCCAAAAGGCGGGCAGCCGCAGCATTTCGGAAGGGGTATAGTCGGTCTTCGGAGCGGCGGTGGATTGTACGGGTTGCGGCGGATTCCATCCGGCCGGTTTATAACCGGCGGGCGGATTGCGCAGCAGCTGGGCGCCGGTGACGACAGCGGTCAAAAAGATAATTCCCAGAGTCAGAAAAGTATTGAAAACGCCGATTTTAGGCAGAGAAAAGAGGGGGATGTTGAAGATTTGATACGGTATGCCGGCAATCAGGGCTTTGGCCAGCGGAGCAAAAAAGAACGCCCCGGCTCCGAAACCGGCAACAGCCAGACCGGTGACAAGGCCTCGTTTGTCCGGGAACCATTTGACACAGGTGGCAATCGGACAGACGTAGCCGGTGCCGATGCCAATGCCGCCCAGGACGGAAAAGGTCAGAATCAGCCACACCAGGGCCCAGGAAGGTTCAAAAAATTCCGTAAAACGGGCGAGAATGAGTCCTGTGCCGAGAATGATGCCGCCGGCGGTGGCGACTTTGCGAGGACCGATGCGGTCCTGGATACGCCCGCCGATGATGACCGCCAGCGCAAACATGGCCAAGACAATTTGGGCCGGCAGTGTGACGGCTGTTTCGGACCAGGAAGGAAAGAAAGTCTTTAATGGTGTTTGAAAAACACTCCAGATGTAGACCGCCCCTAAACTGATTTGAATGATTAACGCTCCAACAACGACCCACCACCGGAAGAATTTTTTTTGGTCCATGTTGTCTGTATTCCTGTTGAATAATTCGGTTCCGTTTTTTTACTGCGTTCGTTTTGGTACGGCTGAGTCTGTTTTTGGTTCAAGGAACTGTTGCGACGGTTTTTATCTGATTTCCACAGCGGCTGTTTTGGGAAGCGGCGGCCGCAGCAAAAACGTGCAGACCGCAGCCGCGATCAGCAGGAGAACGGCTCCATAATAGGCATAGGCAAAGGTTTTATAAAGGTCATACATTTTGCCTGCCAGATAGGCCAGCATAAAGCCTCCGACTCCCCACGAGGTAAAAACCAGTCCGTAATTGACACCAAAGTTTTTCAGTCCGTAATAGTCTTTGGTGATGGATGGGAAGAGGGCCAGATTGGCACCATAGTTGGCTCCGATCAGCGCTGAAAGGAGCGACAAAACCGGAACCGAGGCAAGCAGCGTCTTTTCCTTGGCCATAGACAGCAGAAAGATGCAGACGGCCTGGACCACAAAGCAAAGGAACAGGGCGGCTTTGCGTCCAATTTTGTCGCTGAGCATTCCTGCCCCGATTCGCCCTGCGCCGTTTCCGACGGCTAATACAGCCACGAGAACAAAGCCCATTTCCAACCCTGCCTGGACTTTTACAATGGCTGCCAGTTTGGCGATAATCATCAACCCAGCCCCGGCCCCGCAGGCGTACAGAAACCAAAGCAGATAAAACTGGATGGTTTGGAGCATCTCGGATGGGGCAAAATCCCGCTTTGCGGCGGCCGGAGCAGCGGCAGGGCTGTTTGCGGAGGAAGATTTGAGGGTTGCCGTGTAGCCCGGCGGCGGGGCTTTCAGCAGCTGAGCCAGAAAGACAACCGCAGCAAGAAATCCGATACCGAGAAACAGCACGGTTTTTTGAACACCGTAGGTGCTAATCAAATATTTTGTAAGCGGTGAAGCATAGACGGAGGCCAGACCGAAGCCGGACACAACGATACCCGCTATCAGTCCGGTTTTGTCTGCGGGAAACCACTTGACTGCCGGAGGGGTTGCGGATGCATACCCGAATCCGATTCCGGCCCCGGCCAGGATGCCGAAACCGAGCAGATATCCGATGGGGGACGTAAAGAAACTGGCGAAAATGAAGCCCATTCCAACCAAAAGACCGCCAATGGTGGCTGCCAGACGAGGGCCCATTTTGTCCTGCATTCGTCCGGCGGGGACCATGACTAAAGAAAAGATGAGGCAGGCAAACATATAGGGAAGGGATTTTTGGGTTTCCGTCCAACCCCACTCCGCGGGAATTCCTTTGCTGATTACGCTCCAGGTGTACAGAATTCCCAGGGCCAGGTTGATGCCCATTCCGGCAAATGTAACAGACCAACCGTGATTTTTAATGGGTCCGGATGATTGGTTTTCTGACATAAGACCTCCTTTTCAGATGTGTAAGAAAGGCCGAACGTGCGGGGATGCACGTCCGGCCTGAAGCAGTTTTGATTGTTTTTATCCCCGTCCTGCAATGAGTTTTTCGACAACGCTCGGATCAGCCAGTGTGGAGATGTCGCCGAGGTTGCTGATATCTTTTTCAGCGATTTTCCGCAGGATTCGCCGCATAATTTTCCCGGAACGGGTTTTGGGCAGGGCGGGTGCAAACTGAATGGCCTCCGGAGCGGCAATTGCTCCGATTTCCTTTCGGACATGCTGAATCAGTTCCTTTTTCAATTCCTCGCTTTCCTGAATGCCTTCTTTCAGCGTGACGTATGCATAGAGCCCCTGTCCTTTGATTTCGTGCGGAATGGGAGTCACGGCGGCTTCGGCCACTTTCGGATGGCTGACCAGGGCACTTTCGACTTCAGCGGTGCCGATGCGGTGTCCGGAGACGTTAACGACATCATCGATGCGTCCCATCAGCCAGTAGTCGCCGTCTTCGTCCACTCGGCAGCCGTCGCCGGTGAAGTACATGTTGTCGAACATCGTAAAATAGGTGTCAATGAATCGTTCATGGTCGCCCCAAGTTGTCCGCATCATTCCCGGCCAGGGCTTCCGAATGCACAATTTTCCGCCTTCGTTGGGTGCGCATTGTGTGCCGTCGTCCCGCAGGACGATGGGGTCCACGCCGAAGAACGGCTTGCAGGCACTGCCGGGTTTGAGGGTCATAGCCCCAGGCAGCGGGGTAATCATAAAACCGCCGGTTTCCGTCTGCCACCAGGTATCGACGATGGGGCAGCGTTTTCGTCCGACTTTTTCATAGTACCAAATCCAGGCCTCCGGATTGATAGGTTCACCAACGCTGCCGAGTACCCGGAGGGTGTCCAGTTTGTATTTCATCACCCATTCTTCACCCAGCCGCATCAGGGCCCGAATAGCCGTCGGAGCGGTGTAGAAGACTGTGACGCCGAATTTGTCGCAGATGTGCCAGAACCGGCCGGCGTCCGGATAGGTAGGTACGCCTTCGAACATCAAGCTGGTGGTGCCGTTGGCCAGCGGTCCATAGACGATGTAGCTGTGTCCGGTGACCCAGCCGATGTCGGCGGTGCACCAGTAAATATCGTCATCGTGAATATTGAAGACGATTTTGTGGGTGAGAGCCACGTGAAGCAAATACCCGCCGGTGGTGTGAACGACTCCTTTGGGCTTGCCTGTGGAACCGGATGTGTACAGGATAAACAAAGGTGTTTCAGCGTCCATCGGTTCGGCAGGGCAGTTCGGGTCGGCTTTGGCCATCAGGTCATGGTACCAGAAATCCCGCCCGTTTTTCATATTGCAGGGGTCATTGTTGACCTTTACAACGACCACATTTTCGATGGACGGGCATTTTTCGAGGGCTTCATCAGCGATAGATTTGAGCGGAATATGCTTGCCGGCACGAAGAGAGACATTGGCCGTAATCAGCATTTTGCAGCTGGAGTCATTGACACGGTCTTTGATGGCGTCGGCGCTGAATCCGCCGAAAATCACAGAGTGAATGGCGCCGATTCGGGTGCAGGCGAGCATGACAACAGCCAATTCGGGCACCATCGGCATATAAACGGCTACCCGGTCGCCTTTGCGAATGCCTTTGGATTTCAGGACATTGGCGAACTTGCAGACTTCCGCGTGGAGCTGTTTATAGGTGATTTTTTTAACAGCATTTTCTTCTTCACCCTGCCAGAGGATAGCCACCTTGTTTTCGACAGGAGTGCCCAGATGCCGATCGAGACAGTTGTACGAAACATTCAAACTGCCGTCAGCAAACCAAGTATGCTCGATTTTCCGTGCCTTGGTGTTCCAAGTGTACACCAGACTTTTTGTCGGTTTTTTGAACCAGGTAAGCATCTCGGCCTGCTGGAGCCAGAACTTGTCGGGCTCATTGATGGATTGCTCCCACATTTTCTGATACTGTTCCATGCTGTTGACCCAGGCGTTGGCTCGGATGGAAGCAGGCGGGGGAAATGTTCTGTTTTCCGTCAGAAGTGATTTCAGTCCTTTTGATGTTTGCTCTGCCATTACTCCTCTCCCTTTCAAAAAAAGGTTGGTCTTGACTATCAGTAATTCCGATGGCGAACCCGTATTTTTGACTGATAAAATATGATTTTAAGACAAAAATGCAACAAAAAAAGCGTTTTTTGTGAAAGATTATTGGTTTGTGAAGTACAAAAGTGCGCACTAATTCACATTTATGGAGGTTTAACGGTTTTTTTGTTATCTTTCCTGAAGGAGGGACAGTACGGCTTGGGCGGAAAGATGATTTTGGATTCCAATTGATTCGATATGAGCAGCGATTTGGGAAGAAGATAAGTCAAGGATTTCCTGTGCATAGTCCGTGTCGGATATCCGGGATTTCGAATGGGTTGCTTCTTCCAGAAGCTTGTTTAGATAGTCAGACAGTCCTTCTACAGAGTTCAGTGTTGCGGCCAATCTGGACCGGTAATTTCGAATAAACTCAATGAAAGACCTCAGTGCTTCGACACAGGCGGGACTTTCAACATTTCCCTGAAATAAATTGATGGCTTCCAACTGAATAGGAATTTCTTTACCGGCCGCAGACAGGAATAAAGTTTGCTTTTGCTGGTGGAGGGGTATGCCGTTATATTCCGCTGTTTGGCTGATTTGTGCTATTTCCTGAGATAGATTATCGAATTCTCCCTGAAGGATTTGTATTTGGGCAGGCGATAGCGTTCCGCTTTGTGCCTGCGTTGTCAACTCGAGCATCCGCTGAAGTTTTTCGGAAATCTCCCCCAAGTTGCCTTCGGCTGTTTGGAGAAGGGAGACGGCTTCATTTAGATTCAGAAATCCCTGTTTTACGGAGGCGATTTCACACCGCAGAAAAGAAGAGATAGCCAGCTGGGCGGCTCCGTCAGAAGCGCGGTTGAGGCGGCTTCCGCTGTCCGATTTCTCGAACCGGTCAAAATAGGCTTTCAGTACCTCCGATAGTCCTTGGAGAGATATGGATATGGTAGAAATTGAAACCATAATGTGCTCCCCTCAGAGATTGTACATTGTAAATTATAAAATAATATTAAGCAAAAAGAAAGAAAATATAAAGGAATACTTAAGAATTTTGTTTGTTTTTTATTATTTGTAAACAAGAAGGGGTTTTATGGGACGACAACCATTTTTTTTTGACGGGTGTAATCTCAATGGGTCAAATCTTGACGGAAGGGGTTTTACTTGATACTGTACAGTGCTTTAGAACTTTTTTGAGGAGATTTTACGTCGTGAGGATTCTTTCCGGGATTCAGCCGTCTGGGAAACTTCATATCGGCAATTATTTTGGTGCGATGAGACAAAACTTAGCCCTTCAGGAAGAACATGAAGGGTTCTATTTCATTGCGGATTACCATGCCTTGACGTCCAACCCCAATCCGGAGGCCCTCCGTCAAAGGACGATGGAAGTCGCAATGGATTATCTGGCGCTGGGACTGAATCCGAAAAAAACGGTCTTCTGGCGGCAGTCGGATGTGCCGGCGGTGACGGAGCTGCAATGGATTCTTTCGTGCATTACCCCCATGGGGCTGCTGCAGCGGTGCACCAGTTATAAAGATAAGGTTTCTCAGGGCATCAGCCCCAACCACGGGCTGTTTGCGTATCCGGTGCTTCAGGCGGCGGATATCCTGATTTTTGACAGCCAGCTGGTTCCCGTAGGGGCTGACCAGAAGCAGCATATCGAGGTGACCCGGGATATTGCTGTCAAGTTTAACAACACCTATGGAGAAACATTCGTGATTCCGGAGGATTACATTATTGAATCGGTGGCGGTTGTGCCGGGTCTGGACGGACGGAAGATGTCCAAAAGCTACAATAACACGATTGAAATCTTTGAGCCGGAGTCGAGTGTTCAGAAGAAGGTGATGCGAATTGTGACGGATTCGACGCCGGTGGAGGCACCGAAAAATCCGGAAACATGCAATCTGTTTGCCCTTCTGCGGCTGGCGGCTTCGCCGGAAGAATTGAAAGAGTGGGAAGAACGCTATAGGAAAGGCGGCCTGGGCTACGGGACAGTTAAGAAGAGAATTGCGGAGCTTCTGATTGAATATTTCCGGCCTTATCGGGCCAAGCGGGCGGAGCTGGAAAAGAATCCGGATTATGTGGAGAAGATTCTGATGGATGGGGCAGCGCGGGCGGATGCGGTGGCCCGCAGAACGCTGGACCGGGTTCGTCGGGCGGTCGGTTTGAAAGGGATTCTGTGAGCCAAGCGCAGAAGCTGATTACGGTGGCCCAATATGCGGACCCGATAGAGGCCCAGCTGGCCAGGATTGCACTGGAGGAGGCAGGGATTCGCTGTGTGATTCTCGGAGAACCGGTTGTCAGCGGTCTGTATCCGACGGGTGTTTTTCCTGTTTCGCTTCAGGTTTTGGAAACGGATGCGGAACGGGCGGCGTCTGTACTGAATGAAAAGATGCTTTTGGACGAATGGGGCGAGGAGGGTAAGGTGAGTGAGGGGGATGATTTGTGAGTGAATATCGTGTACAGCTGGATGTGTTTGCCGGCCCGCTGGACCTGCTGCTGTATCTGGTCCGCAAAGAAGAGCTGGATATCTATGATATTCCGATTGCCCGCATCACGGAGCAGTATCTTCATTATATTGAGATGCTCAAGGAGCTGGATATGGATGTGGCGGCGGAGTTTCTGGTGATGGCCGCCACCCTGCTGGAAATCAAATCCGCAATGCTTCTGCCGAAGAGCGAGGCCGAGGAAGGAGCAGAAGAAAGTGCAGGAGACCCTCGTTCAACCCTGATTCGACAGCTGCTCGAATATAAGCGTTATAAAGATGCGGCGAATCTGCTGTCTCTGGCGGGTGAGCAGCGGTCGCTTCGCTTTACACGTCCGGATTCTATCGTGTCTTCTTTGGAAAAGTCCCAGGAACCGCAGATTGACCTGGAACAAGTGAGTGTCTGGACGCTGCTGGAGGCCTTTGACCGGATTTTGAAGGCCACCGGCCAGATCGGCGATTTCAAACGAATTCAGGATGATACGCCGATTGACCTGTATCAGATTGAAATTCTTCATCGGCTTCAGACGGAAGGACCGAAAACGCTGGAAGCCATTTTTGAAGGACGCGGAAATCGGCTGGTGCTTATCGGGTTGTTCCTGGCGATGCTGGAGCTGATTCGCAACCGCTTGGTCTGGGCGGAGCAGGCCGACAGCGGAAGTCCTATTGTCCTTCGTTCGTTGACAGATGTTCCGGCCGAGGAGGCGGTCCGGGAAGCGATTCTATCAGTCCGGAATGCCCAGCAGTCCGCCGGACAGAGTGAATTGCCGGAGGAGCGGAGTTCTCTCGAAAAACCGGAAGACCTTTCCTCTGTTTCCGGCGAACTGGATGAGGAAGAAGAGGAGGACCTGGATATCGAACTGCCGGAAATCGATTTGTCCGGGGAACGGCCTCGGATTCCCATTCAGGAAATTCAGCCGCCGTCTGCCGGCCCAAATCCGTCGCCGGCAATGCCGTCCAGCCGCGGGGATTCTGAACAAATACCGGATTTTCCGGGGGCCCCATAGTTCCTGTTTGACAGGGTTTGAGAGCAGGGGTAGAATCCTCCTCAGGTTTATGAAACCGGATTGATTATTGATTTGTGAAGCGAAAGGAACCGTCTATGGCGGGTAATGTGATTGAATTGACGGATGCGGAATTTGAATCTATGATTCAGGGGACGGACAAGCCGGTTCTGGTGGATTTCTGGGCTCCATGGTGCGGACCGTGCCGGATGCTGGCTCCGGTGATTGAGGAAATTGCCAATGAATATGCCGGTCGTGCCCTGATTTGCAAAGTAGATACCAATGAACAGAGGCAAGCCGCGATTGAGTACGGGATTACGGCGATTCCGACGCTGCTTTTGTTCAAGAACGGCAGTCTGGAGAAAAAGTGGGTCGGCTTGACGAGCAAAAAGGCCATTACCGATGCTCTGGATGAGCTGCTGTAGGTTTGCCGGATTGAACTGTTGTTTGCGGGATACGGTTGTATCCCGTTTTTTTTGGATGGTCACCGGGAAATCTCGAACAGCGGCCGATTTTTCTGAGAGCTGCATTGGAGACAGGAAGGGATTATGGAACGAAAGGGGATTATCTTGGCCGGCGGAAGCGGGACACGTCTGTATCCGATTACGCAGGCCATCAGCAAGCAAATCCTGCCGGTGTATGACAAGCCGATGATTTACTATCCGCTGTCCACCCTGATGCTGGCGGGGATTCGGGAGATTCTGGTGATTTCCACGCCGGCCGATTTGCCTCTCTTTGAGCGTCTTTTGGGAGACGGCCGGCAATGGGGCCTGCAGATTGAATATGCCTGTCAGCCGCGACCGGAGGGACTGGCCCAGGCGTTTTTAATCGGTCGAGATTTTCTGGGGGACCGTCCGGCGTGTCTGATTCTGGGGGACAATATTTTTTACGGGCAGGGGCTTTCCCAGATGCTGCAGGAGGCGGCCCGTCAGGAAGAGGGCGCTTTGATTTTCGGATATTGGGTCAAAGACCCGGAACGGTACGGGGTTATCGAGTTTGACCGGAACGGCCGAGTGATCGGGATTGAGGAAAAACCGCAGAAACCCAAATCGCACTATGCGGCGGTGGGGCTGTATTTTTATGATTCGCAGGTGACGGAGCTGGCGGCGCAGATTCGTCCCTCGGCGCGGGGGGAACTGGAGATTACGGATTTGAATAATCTGTATCTGAAGCAGAACCGTCTTCAGGTGCGGCTGCTGGGGCGGGGGACGGCCTGGCTGGATACGGGTACAATGGAGGCGATGATTCAGGCCTCGGTGTTTGTCCAGACGGTCCAGCAGCGGCAGGGACTGATGATTTGCTGTCCGGAGGAAATCGCCTATCGGCAGGGATGGATTGATGCCGAACAGGTGCTCCGTCTGGCAGAACCGCTGAAGAAGAATCATTACGGTGATTATCTGAAACAGATGATAGAGGAAATCGGCTGATGGAGATTCTGCCGACATCGATTCCGGAGGTGCTGCTGATTCGGCCGGCTGTATTCGGGGATTCCCGCGGCTGGTTTCTGGAAACCTGGCAGCAGAAACGGTATGCGGAGCTCGGCCTGCCGGCGTTTGTTCAGGACAACGTTTCGTTTTCGCAGCAGGGGGTGCTTCGAGGGCTGCATTATCAGCATCCGCACGGACAGGGCAAACTGGTTCAGGTGTTGCAGGGCCGGGTGTTTGATGCGGCCGTGGATATTCGGGTCGGCTCGCCGACCTTCGGACGGTATGTCTGTGCAGAGCTGTCGTCGGACAATCACCTGCAGATGTACATTCCTCCGGGATTTGCACACGGTTTTTGCGTATTAAGCGAGACCGCTTTGTTTTCGTATAAATGCACGGATTTTTATGTGCCGGACTGTGAAGGCGGGGTCTGCTGGAATGACCCGGAGATTGGGATTGCCTGGCCGATTGAGAAGCCGATTCTCTCCGCTAAAGACAGCCGATACGGGCCGCTGCGTCAGATTTGTCCTTCCCGTCTGCCCAGGTATGAGGGAGTTTAATCTGTGAACGGGACAGGGCCGATTGTCATTTTGGGGGCTCGCGGGATGCTCGGGACGGACCTGACGGCCTGCTGTTTAAAGCACGGGTTGGAGGTTCGGGCCTACGACCTGCCGGAGCTGGATATACGGAACGAGGAGGATTTGAAGGAGGCGATGAACGGCTGTCGGGCTGTAGTGAATTGTGCCGCTTATACCAACGTGGAACGGGCGGAGCAGGAGCCGGAGCTGGCGATGCAGATCAATGCCGAGGCGGTGGGGCTGCTGGGACGCGCGGCGGCTTGGTATGGTGTGCCGGTGATGCATATCAGCACGGATTTTGTCTTTGACGGGACGCTGGAGCGGCCATATGTCGAGACGGACCCGCCCAATCCGCTCAGCGCCTATGGACGAAGCAAGTGGGAAGGGGAGAAGCGGCTGGTGTCTTCCGGGTGCCGATTTTGCATCGTGCGGGTTCAGTGGACCTATGGGCGGGCGGGTACGAACTTTGTCGTCAAGCTTCTGGAGGCTGCCAAGAGCCGTCCGGTCCTGCGGGTGGTGGAGGACCAGGTTGGCTCGCCGACGGCGACTTCGGAACTGGCCGAGGTGCTTGTTCAGATGCTGGGGCTGCCGGTGTTTCCGGAAGGGGTTTTTCATGCGGCGGCCTCCGGTTATACGTCCCGCTATGAGATGGCCCGTTTTATTTGTCAGGTCAAAGGACTTCCGAATTCGATAGAACCATGCAGAACATCGGAGTTTCCATCGGCGGCCAAACGGCCCTTAAACAGCCGGTTCGACTGCCGTAAACTGCGGTCTGTGCTGGGCAAAGACATGAGGCCCTGGCAGGAACCGCTCAGGGAATTTCTGGAGCAATTATGAGAACGATTTTGGTGACAGGCGGCGCCGGCTTTATCGGCAGCAATTTTGTACGGATGGTGCTGGATGAACATCCGGATACCCGGGTGGTGAATCTGGACAAGCTGACATATGCGGGCAATCTGGAGAATCTGGAGGGCTATAGAGACCATCCAAATCACATCTTTGTCAAGGGGGACATTTGTGACGGGGGCCTGGTTGAGAGTCTGATATCAACCTATAAGATTGATGCTCTGATTAACTTTGCGGCGGAAAGCCATGTGGACCGTTCGCTGGAAGAGCCGGGGATTTTCATTGAGACCAACGTTAAAGGGACGCTGACCCTTCTGAAGATTGCTCTGGAGAAAAAACTGGAGCGGTTTGTCCAGATTTCGACGGATGAGGTGTATGGTTCCCTGGGACCGGAAGGCAAGTTTACAGAGACAACACCGCTGAGTCCGAACTCCCCGTATTCGGCCAGCAAGGCATCTGCGGACATGCTGGTTCAGGCGTTTGGGCACAGCTGGGGGCTTCGGTACAATATTACGCGATGCTCCAACAATTACGGACCGTATCAGTTCCCGGAAAAGATGATTCCGCTGATGATTCATAATGCCCTGAAGGATAAGCCGCTGCCGGTGTACGGGGACGGGATGCATATCCGGGATTGGCTGTATGTGTATGACCACTGTACGGCCGTTTGGAAGGTCTTAATGGAGGCCCAGCCGGGACGGGTTTACAATATCGGCGGCAACAATGAAAAGCACAATCTCGACGTAGTACGTCTGATTTTGAAGGCCCTCGGAAAGCCTGAATCCCTGATTACTTTTGTCAAGGACCGGCCGGGCCATGACCGGCGGTATGCGATTGATTCGAGCCGGATTATGTCGGAGCTGAATTGGAGACCTTCGGTATCGTTTGAAGAAGGGCTTTCCCGCACGATTCGCTGGTATCTGGAACATTCCGAGTGGCTCAATCATGTGGTTTCGGGTCAGTATCAGGATTACTATAAACGGATGTATTCGAACCGTTAAGTCGATTTTGAATGCTTGACCAGCCCTCACCCCTGTGGTAATCTGCCTGTTTTGTTCGTTTCTGGAGAAGTGAATGTCGGATACAAAAGGTTTATCTGCTTTTTGGCGTGTGTGGGATGATGTCTGGCCGCAGTGGCCTCGGCTGGTAAAGCTGGTCTTCTGGTCTGTGATGATTGCGCTGATGATTTCCGTCAGTTTTGCGACGGTCATTCCGCTTTTGAAGGTGATGATGAGCGAAGAGGGGCTTCACGGCTGGGTGGACCGAAAGATTTGCAACTGGCGGTATGGGTTGGATTTTTATGTACCGGACCGTTCGGACTTTCTGGGGGAAGAGGGCAATTCGGTTCTTTATTATTTGCTGATTACGCGGGTACATTCCAAGTCCTGGGCGAAAGCAAACGGTTTACATCCGCAGGATCGGATCGTTGGTGTCAGTCCTTATCTTTCCTCGGACGGACAGCGGATCTTTTCCGGCAAGATGCTCGAGGCACTGGCAACCTGTCCTGCCGGGCAGCCGCTGACCCTGCAGGTGATTTCGACTGCAGATGCAGTTCCTTCCGTCAGAACGGTGGAGGCCGCCGCACCGGAGAAGCCGGCTTTCGCGGATTGGGCGCAATGGCCGGTCAGTTTTCTTCCCCGTGAGGAGACCAAAGAAACCAAGCTGCAGGCCATTGTTCTGATTATCATCGGGATGATTTTTATTACCATTCTTCGGTGCATGGCCCGCTTTTATCAGCATTTTCTGGCGGAAAAGATAGTTTTGATTGCCAATACCCGACTCCGGGAGCGTGTGTTTGCGCATGCGATGTATATGCCGGTCGGCTTTTTCAGCACCCGGGGCACGAGCGATACGACCAGCCGGATTTTTAATGACGTTTCGCAGAGCTGCCGGGGCATTAAGGTGCTGCTGGGCAAGACCCTGCGGGAGCCGCTGACGGCGGCGGGCTGTATTGGAGCGGCCTTTTGGCTGAACTGGAAGCTGACGGCTATCTTTTTGACGGCGGCGCCGCTGGTGCTGGGGCTTTTTGTGATTCTGGGACGCAAAATTAAAAAGGCCACAAAAAAATCGCTGGCCATTTCGGCCCAGCTGCTCGGACGGATTCAGGAAGCGATGCGTGGGGTGCGGGTCGTCAAGGTGTACAACCGCCAGGACCACGAGATAGAGCTCTATGAGAAAACCAATCAGGCCCTGCTCAAGCAGCTGATACGGATTGCACGGGTAGAGGCACTGACAAACCCGCTGATGGATGTATTGGGGATGTTTGCCGGTTCGGCTGCTCTGCTGTTGGGAGCGGCCTGGGTCATTCAGGGCTATGAGGGGATGCAGTCTTCGACTTTTTTTGCTTTGGTTATTTTTTTGGGCACGGCGGCGGAGTCGGTTCGAAAGGTGAGCGATGTCTGGAATGAGGTGCAGCGGGCGAATGCGGCGGCCGAACGGGTCTTTGCGGTGCTGGATGAGCCGCTGGAAAAAGAAGAGCCCGATGCCTTTGATTTGGCGCCGCTGCGGGAGAAGATGGTTTTTGAAGAGGTCCGGTTTACGTATCCGGGAGCCGTGCTGCCGGCCCTGAACGGAATTACGCTGGAGGTGCCGGCGGGGCAGACGGTGGCGATTGTGGGGCCCAACGGCTCGGGCAAATCGACGCTGGTGAATCTGATTGCCCGGTTTTATGACCCGGACAGCGGGCGGATTCTGATAGACGGCAGGGATATTCGGCGGGCGACGTTGCGGAGTCTGCGGGGGCAGATTGGGCTGGTGACGCAGGATATTGTGACGTTTCGGGATACGATTGCCAACAATATCGCCTACGGTAAGCCGGGGGCAAGCCGGGAAGAGGTGATTGAGGCGGCCCGTCGGGCCTATGCGCATGAGTTTATTGAGCCGTTGCCGGAGGGCTATGATACCATTATCGGCGAGCACAGCAGCGGATTCAGCGGCGGGCAGATGCAGCGGATTGTGATTGCGCGGGCGATTTTGAAGAATCCGGCGATTTTAATTTTTGATGAGGCAATGAGCCAGATTGACGCCGACAGCGAAGCAAAGATTCACGCAGCCCTGCAGACGCTGCTGAAAGGCCGGACGTGTTTTCTGATTGCGCATCGGTTCAGCACGGTGATTTCCGCCGACCGGATTGTGGTGCTGGACAAAGGGCGAATTGCGGGGCAGGGCCGGCATGAGGACTTGATTCGGACCTGTCAGGTCTATAAAAATCTGTATGAAACGCAGCTGATTGTGCCGCAGGGACAATGAGCCGGACGAACGGAATCGCGACAATTTGTGTGGTCAATTACAAGACGCTCGATTTGACGCGTCTGTGTCTGCGGAGCATTCGCAAATATACCCGCGGTCCGTATGAGGTGGTAGTGGTGGATAACAATTCGCAGGATGAGTCGCTGGAGTATTTAAAGTCGCTCAAATGGATTCGGCTGATGGAGCGAAAGGACCCGACCAATGATTCCAGCGGCGGATATGCCCATGCGGCGGCCCTGGATTGGGCCCTGCAGGAGTGCCGGACTGAGTTTCTTGTGTCGCTGCATTCGGATACGGTGGTGCATCGGGAGGGGTGGCTGGAGCTGCTGCTGGGGCCGTTTCTGGATGAGCCGAAGATGGCTTGTGTGGGCGGGGGGAAGGCGGAGCTGGAAGAGGCCTGGCGAGTCTGGCTGAAGAAAGCGACGGATTATAAGACCTTTTTTCGGAAGCTGTTTCGGGTGCCGGACCCGCTGGGGCGGTATCGGTATTACAATCGGACGGTCTGCTGTGCGTATCGGACGGAGATTTTAAAAAGGGAGAACCTGTCGTTTTTGATGGACCGGGACAAGGGGCTGACGGTGGGGCAGAAACTGTATTTTGAGCTGGAGGACCGGGGGTACAGGACGGTTCGCATCCCGGACCGGGTGCTGAAAGAATATATATTTCACCTGGCCCATGCGACGCAGGTTGTGAATGCCCCACAGTATCGTCTTCGCAGACGAACGATACAAAAAACACGGCGCCGAATACAAGAGATTATGAATTCCGAGAGGATTGCATCGATTCTTTCGGATGCCTCGCTGGATTTGTGAGGGTTTTATGGAAACATTTTTGAAGATGAAACACCCTCTTTTTTCTCTGAAAAAGAAGTGGAGAAGATGGAGGGGAAAGCGGCATTCCTATCCCGTCGGCAGTTTTCAGGGGCTTGTAGGGAAGATTCGTTTTGAATTTCGTGATACACCGAGGTATCGAAAGTTTTTTGAAGGCACCTACGAATTCGCTATACAGGAATCTATCCGGAAATTTCTGCCCAAGAACGGCATTTTTATCGATGTAGGGGCCAATTTAGGGTATATTGCTGCGATAGCCGCCGACCGTGTTGGCCCCGAAGGTGCCGTCCATTGTTTCGAACCAGCTCCTGAATACTTTTCCCATTTGGAGAGACTGAGGGAATTAAATCCATCCTATCGGTTTTTTTTGAATAATGTAGCCCTGGGAGAATCGTCAGGGGAAATGAAACGGTTGTATCTTCATCGTACAAATCCCGGAGGGTCTTCTTTATTGAAGGGATTTATCAGCTCCGGAGAAATTCAGTCCGAAATAGAAGTACAGAGTGAGCGTCTAGATAGTTATCTTCACCAAAAACAGATTCATCCGTCAATGATTAAGATTGACACGGAAGGATATGAATGGGCCGTTTTAAGAGGGTGTTCGGAATATTTCAAGCAGAACAAGCACTCCCTGCCTCCGGTTCTGGTAGAGGTGTCGAGAAATGGAATGGCCCATTTTGGAATTACGCCGGCTGACTTTGAGGGTTTTATGGCATCGTTCGGCTATAAGCCCTACTGTGTCTTTGGAATTCATCGTTTGAATCTGGCCGAAATTTCTTCAATGGAAGATATCTTGTTTCTTGCGTAGAGGGTAGGAAAATCAATGGCTTGGGCCAAACGGATTCTGATTATCGGTGATTTTAAGCTGCATTTGCCCGAATCCCTTCGGATAGAAAGGAGACATTGGATTAAGGGGTTTGTGCGGAGCGGCTGTGATGTTCAGACCTTCAGTTACCGAAATATTGTTCATCATTTTACTCCGTTTCATAAAAGAAAGTATGCTCTTCTTTTTGGGAGAAGAAAAACAGAGGAATCTCTGATTCAGATTGCCGAATCCTATCGGCCCGAGATGGTGTTGATTTCCAATATGAGGGATATCAGTCTGGAGTGTCTGGATGTTTTGAGAGATGCGCTGAAACATGCGGTCTTTCTCGGGCGAGATACCGATTGGAATCCGGCACAAAATCAGGAACGAATGCAGATTGCTCGTAAAATGGATATTGTCCTTGCGACGAATGCGGGCTCGTGGCTTCAGGACTATAAGAAGGCCGGTGTGCCTGTGTGTGCTTTTATGCCGTGTCCCTGTGAGCCCGATATTCAGCATCCTTATGAATCCGACCCGCATTGGCAGTCCGATATTCTTTTCATCGGCCGTTCGGAACACCCGATGCATGCTACGGATCCTGACCGAATTGCCATTTTGAAACGGCTGTCCCGGATGCCCTCTGCACGGATGTACGGCGGCCTGGGATATGAACGCATAGAACGGCTTGATGCATTTCGGGCTGTTTCGAACACGAAAATTGCTTTAAGCATTAATGCCGATAACAGGCAGCGGCTTTGTCATTCCGATCGTTTTATTAACTGTCTTTCCTGCGGGGCCTTTACGCTGGCCAAGTGGGTTCCTGATTCGAATCTGCTTTTTGAGGACGGGCGGGAAGTAAAGTATTTTCACAATGCACAAGAGTTTTTTGATTTGACGCATTGGTATCTTCAGCATGAAGAAGAACGACGTTCTATCGCGCAGGCAGGCATGGAGAAGGCCCATAGTCAGATGAATTGTACTTTGATGGCCCAGCGGGTGCTCGATTTGGTTGAGACAGGCGGCTACTCCGCTCCCTGGAAATATGTTTTTTAGAAGGAAACCGGGATGTTGAATGACAGCAAGCGGATATTCTTAATCGCTGATTTTAAAAATGATTCTCCTAAGTCCATCCGGCTTGAACGTCGCCGATGGCTTAAGGGACTGATTCGTCTGGGTCATGATGTCCAGCCGTTCAGTTTTTGGGATATTGCAGAACAAAAGTGTAAATGGCCGATTCCCATTCTGAAACATCGATGGGAAAAGGCAAGAACCTTTGAGGTTATGCTGGAGCAGATTCGCCGATATCATCCGGATATCCTGATCCTGTGTGTCCTGAAATATTTTAATCCAGAGATGATTCAGGAGATTCGGAAAACAGCTCCTTATGCTTTGTTGGTTGGACGGGATGCGGACTCTTATCCTCCGAATTATGCTCCGAGATGGTTTGAAATTCTGAAAATGCTGGACTTGGCAATTGTAACCAATGCCGGTGTATGGATGCAGAAATTTAAAGAAGAAGGTGTTCCTCGATGTGCTTTTTTTCCGTGTCCCTGTGATCCGGATATTCAAAGACCTTATCCGAATATAGAGGGAAAGTGGAAGTCTGATATTCTTTTCACAGGGTCTGAGCACCATTCCCGTTTTCCCGCTGAGATGGAAGAGGAAAGGCGTTTTTTGCTGGAACGACTGAAAGAGCGAAAAGGAGTTCGATTATACGGCTGTTTTGGTTTTCCTACTCTGGATGGAATCGAGGTCTTTTGGGCGATCAGCGGTGCTAAAATAGCCTTGAGTATTAATATTGTCAACAATATCCGGATGTATCACTCCGACAGATTGGTGAATTGTATTGCCTGCGGAACGTTCACACTGGCCAAACGAGTGCCGGATTCCGACCTTCTTTTTGAGGATGGAAAACATCTTCGATATTTTGATACGGCGGAGGAGTTTTTTGAACTGGCGGAGTGGTATTTGGCACACGAGGAGGAGCGGGAACGGATTGCCCGTGCCGGAATGGAACATGCCCATCGGGAATTCAACTGTACTAAGATGGCCCGGCATTTGATGGACTTGATCAGGACGGGCGATTACAATGCTCCATGGAAAGTCATTCTTTAGGCGAATAGAAAGTTTTCCAGCTCGGGCAGGTTGTTAAAGAGACCAAGGGACTAAAAACGAATGGCGGTTCAGCGGCAAATTGTTTATATCTTGTCCACCAACTATGCGGGCTCTCATCTTCTGACTTTGCAGCTGGGGTCTCACAGCCGTTGCAGGTCTGTTGGAGAACTGCATCATTTCCGTCGTAAAGACACACCGCGTCGAGTGTGCTCTATGTGTGCTTCGGAGGAATCCTGCCCGGTACTTGCAGGGATTCGAGGCTGCCCGGCCGAAAAATTTTATGACATCATTTTTGACAATCTGTCCCGCTTCTATCCTTTGGTTTCGACAGTGGTTGATAATTCCAAGAAGGTTCGGTGGGCCAGTCGGTTTTGGGGGATGCCCGGATATTCCTTCAAATATATTCATTTGATTCGAGACCCGCGGGCGCTGGTTCGCCGATGGAAGCTCAGTTTTGAGCCGACGGACAAATTCCGACGTCGGGTGAAGACGGCATGGCGATGCTGGAGGCATGCCTGGGAGATTTTGACTGGAGAAGAGAGCCGGGCCTATCTTTGGCACTGGCTTTATCAAAATCAGCAGATTACGGACTTTCTCGAACGGAATCGACTGGACGCCCGGCTTGTTACCTACTGCGATTTGGTATTTGAAGCGGATAGGGTGTTGGAAGAGCTGATGACGTGGCTGGGATATGGTTATGAGCCGCCGCAGAAGGAATATTGGAATTTTTCCCATCACGGCAGCGTAAAGAAGAACTATTTAAAACCGCCGCAGGGCGGCCAGCTGTATTTTGACCAGAGATGGAAGGAAGAGCTCGATGAGCAGACTCAAAAGGAGATTTATCATCATCCCTCTGTGACGGCTTATTTAAAGAAGATAGGAGTTTCCTTTGATTATGAGCGGGGTCTGACGATTCGAAGGAATGACTCGTTTCTTGAAAAGCCGAGTTTGATTGAATGATTTCTGCTTGCATACAGCGTCAAGGGATTGATTCAAAAAACATTGGTTCAACGTGTATTTCGGACAGGGGAAGTTCTTGTGAAGGAGTTGCATCGTAGTTGAATGCAGCTTTGTGGAGTTTTGAGAGAATGGATGCGAGGCTCATATCGTGCAACTTATGCGGCAGCCGTCAATGGAAAACATTTGTGTTCGGAATAGATCGGCTGCATGGATTTGAGGGGCGGTTCAGGTATGTGCAGTGTTCTGAATGTGGACTTGTTTTTATGAACCCGCAGATATTGCCGGACTCTATCATCAATTTCTATCCGGATGATTATTCGCCTCACCAGCAGAAACATTTCTTAACGGAAGAGCTTTTTAATATTCCTTTTTTAAAACGAATCCTCGGGCGGCTGAATTCAGACTCACAAGTTTTAGACGTGGGTTGCGGCAATGGGGCCTTTCTCTATAGTTTGAGACAAAAAACCAATTGTCAGGTGTTTGGTATAGAGCTTTCTGAGAAAGCAGTTGAGTCGGCTAAAGTCTGTTACGGACTTAATGTGTTTTGCGGGACTGTAGAGGGTTATCAGGCAGAAGAGAATGCATTTGACCTTATCACGGCATGGTCTGTTCTGGAACATGTTCCCGATCCGATGGGTTTTTTACAGATAGTCAGCAGGATGGTAAAGCCTGGAGGGTGGTTTTGCATAAAAACACCGAATGTCAGAAGCTTGAATGCCTGTCTGTTCAGAGACAAATGGTATGCCTTGGATTCTCCGAGGCATTTGTTTCTCTTTTCACCGCGTACAATTCGCTGCTATTTTCAGCAAAACGGTTTGGATGTACAATCGATTCTTTATGACGGAAGCTCCAAAACAACGCTTTGTTCATTGCAGTATGTTTTTTATGGGAATAATACGAATCCAATCACGAAAGACCGCATTCGAAGGTCTGCTTTGGCCAAAACTATTCTTTCTCCCTTGACTCATTTTTGCGGTTGTCTGAGGCTCGCCGATCAAATGTTTGTTTTTGGACGGAAAGGTCCCCTGGAATGAATCTGCTTGTTTTATCGAACAATCCGGAGCGGGCCAGTTATCGGGAACGGATTGGGGTGTATCTGGAGCGGCTGGCGGACTGCGGTGTGACTTGTCGGGTTGAGCGGATTCCTGCATCGTATCGACATCGCTGGCGGCTGTTTCGGGAGGCCGAACGGTTTGATGCGGTTCTAATTCACAAAAAGACACTGAATATGCTCGATGCTCGGATTCTGCGAAAATCAGCTCGGTGTATCCTATATGATTTTGACGATGCTGTAATGTACGACCCTCGCCAACCCGACAGGAATTGGACCAGCCATTCTCGGCTGTTTCGGCGGATGGTGAAGATGGCGGACTGTGTGATTGCCGGCAATCCTTATTTGGCGGAGCAGGCAAGGCCTTTTTGCAAAAATGTTCATATTCTCCCCACCGGTCTGGATGGGAGGGCTTATGCATCACAAATCAAGAAACCGCAGGATGGGAAAATCCGTCTGGTTTGGATCGGCAGCCGCAGCACGCTGCGCTATTTGGAGGAGATAAAACCCGCCCTTGAAAAGATTGGGCAGGAAAATCCTTCTGTAATTCTGCGAATTGTTGCAGACCAGTTTTTGGATTGCAAGTACCTGCCGGTTGAGAAGTGTATGTGGTCTTTGGATACCCAGACCCAACGGCTTCAGGAATGCGATATTGGACTGGCTCCGCTGCCGGATAACCGTTTTACGCGGGGAAAATGCGGTTTTAAGATTCTTCAGTATTTTGCAGCGGGGCTGCCTGTGATTGCTTCGCCTGTAGGGGTTAATCGTGATTTCATTGAGGAAAGCGGTGCGGGTTTTTTCGCCTCAACCCTCGAACAGTGGCATCAATCTATTCAACGACTCATCTATGATGAGCCGCTTCGAAAGGAATGGGGGCAAAGGGCAAGGGCTTATGTACAGCGATACGATCACCGGATTATTGGGGAACAATTTTGCCGCATTGTTTTGGATGCGCTGCGTGGATGAATGGTTCCAGCCGTTTGTAAAAAGCCGCCTCCATTTCTTTTTGGATGCTGTCTTTCCGCCGCAAAAACAGCTGCGAACGAATTGCGTCCAAATCAATCAGAACCGGCTGAGCGTTGATGAGTCGAATATTACTTGGTTTCAGATCATGATGAACCAGGCCGTTTTCAGCCAAAGAGGAAAGAAGTTTTTTTGTCTGGATAATAATTTTTTCCTTTTCTTCGGAAGCGGACGAAGATTTGAGGAATTCATCCAGATTGCTCCCTGGAAGAAACTCTGACAGCAAATAAGACTGCCGGAGCAAGCCAAACTGTCTTTGTATGATAAAAGCCAAAGGGCGCGGAGTGGGGATGCCGCAGTGCAGCAATTGATGGGCGGCCAGCCAGCATTTCCGGGCGCGGGAGCCCTTGAGAGTATGCCGCAGCGAGTGCCAGAAACTCTTGTAGTTGTAGCGTTTGACGGCGATATCCAGCGAGCCGTACTGCACGCGGCTGACAAAGCAGGTATTGCCGCGTTTGAGAATCTGCCCGGCCTCCATCAATTGGTCGATTTGGCGGATGAACTGCCGGGCGGTTTCCTCCGTCCAGTCCCGACGGGTAAACATGCCCCGGTACGGGCCTTCCTGAAGCGAGAAGTATCGTTTGCTGTTGCGCAGGGTTTTTTGGAGGGTTTGACGAAGGAACCGCCGCTGCTGCCGGAAGATATACGTTTCAAGCTGGGCGAGCATGTCCGCCGTCGGTTTTAATTCTCGGAGTCGGCCATATTGTTCCAGCAGCGGCTGGGGATTTTCCCGCAGGGCAGGAGGCATTGTGCAAAGCATGCCGGCCAGCTGCTCAAGTCCCTGCTCAACAGAGACAGGGCTGCGGCGGAAATGGATGGTTCCGGAGTCCAGGGCATAGAGGCAGCTGCCGTTGAAAAGAAAATTGCCCGGATGGAGGTCTTTTTGAAGGACCCCCTTTTGATGCATCAAGGCGACAAAGTCGAGCCATTTCAGACAGAGCTTGGCTTTCTGCTGCGGGTCTTCTGTTTTTTCAAGGAGGTTGGCCAAGTCGTCCGCTGGCGTGATTTTCTCAAGAACCATGGCCCATCGTCCTGAGGGGTCTTTTCCGGAATGCAGCAGGGCGGGGCTGGGGATGCCGCGTTCGGCCAGCCGGCAAAGTCCGCGCATCTCGCGTTTAAAATGGAGAAACCCTCGCAGGGGGCTGGTAAAGATTTTGACAATAACCGGCCGACCCTCACAGAATCCTTCATACGTATAGCGCACACCGCTCAAACGGCGCAATAGAACAGTGCACCGGACGGCGGCTGTATGTCCGGTTTTCGGATCGGTTATTTGAATGTCAAACGGCGTTTCCGTCATGTTCCTTACTTAACTGTTGTTTCTTCCGTATCTTAAATATATCATAGAGTTGTTTGGGAGGATACCGAAAAATGCCGAGGGTCAGTGTAATCATTCCTACCTACAACCGCAAGGTACTGGTGCAGGAGGCCGTCGAAAGTGTCTGCCGACAAACCTTCCGCGACTTTGAAATTCTGGTGATTGATGATGGCTCGACGGATGGAACAGCACAGGAGATTGTTGCTATAAAGGATAATCGGATACGGTATTTCCGGAAAGAAAACGGCGGGGTTTCTTCGGCAAGAAATCTGGGTTTACGAGAAGCAAAGGGGGCGTATATCGCTTTTCTGGATTCGGATGATTTGTATGTGCCGGACTATCTGGAAACAATGGTTTCGTCGCTGGAGAAAGCGCCGGAATACGGGGTTGCGTATGCTTCCGTCACGATGGAGCATCCGGACGGCAGCCGGCAGGAGCGAATGAATGACAAATATGCTTATTCCGGATGGATTGTGCGTTCTTTGTTTTCCCGTTTTTTTGTGTATTGCCAGGCCGGTTTGATTCGCCGGGAACTGCTGGACGGGTTCTTTTTTGATGAGACGCTGGAGCTGGCAGAGGACCAGGATTTTTTCCTGCGACTGTCCACTCGAACCCCGTTTTTGTTTGTCCCGCAAACATTCGTAATTCGGCGCACGCAGACAGAGAGTTTGAGCCGACAAGGCGGGAAAGGCAGGGTTCATCTGGATAATCTGAAGGTACCGGAGCGGTTTTATTTTGAATACGGCGGGTCTGACTGGATTCCCCGCAGGCAGGCGATGCGGATTTTATCGCGGAAATACCGAAAGACGGGATTCAAACTTCTGCAGGAGAGCAGAAAGACAGAAGGGCTCCAGTGTTTGAAAAAGGCGATTCAATATAACAAATGGTCATTGTTATCTGTTATGCTGGGGCGTTTGCGGTTTAGGACTTCTCTGTTTGGTCTTTTTTAGAGGGTTTCTGACCTTATCGACATATCTCCAGCGATGATTGCTGTTCCCTGTTTTTCTTCTTTTTGCAGTCGGTTTTTCAAATATTCATATTCCCGCCGGACATTTTTGCCTTTCTGCATGGCTTCAAGCAGTTTCGGATAGATTTCTTTGCTGTGTCGCAGACCTTTGAAATGGAAGATTTTTCCGGTTCTTAATTGATAATCGTTGTAGATTTCTACCGGCAGGAGTCGGACGGAAAAACTGTGCCAATCCTGAATCTGACGAGGTTTTCTCCAGTTGATGGTTTCGGAAAGAATCTCTGCCAGAGCGCTTTGGTCTGTATGACCTCCTGCCGCACATTTCTGCATCCATCGGTCCAGGAGAAGCTTCGGATACCAGCGGAAGAAAAGAACGCCGGAGTTGAGAATTCCGTTAAAGAAGTTCTGTATATCCAGTTTTCGTTTGGGTTTTACAGTGACGCCGATGTCAAAACCATCCAATTCAACACGTTGGCAAAAAAGGCAGTCTGCATCCACATAAAGGACGGGTTCGCTAAAATGTTCAAAATAATGCCTCAGGCAGGAGGGTTTATGGGTTGCGTTAATAAATGGGGTCGCTTTGTAGATTGTGTAGGATTTGTAATGCCTGCTGACCTGTAAGGGAATAAGGGTGCAGTCCAATTCGGCGGCTTCTTCAGAGGTCAGACCGATATCGTAGACGAGCAGCGGCTGGTGATAAAGACGGCGGACACCGTCCGCAAGCGGTTTGACGCAACGAAAAAAGCTGCTGTCACAAGCGGTCATAATCTGCATAAATCACCATTAAATACATCTCCTTTTGAGGTTAACAATACCAAAAATCATCGAGGAAACAAAAAGTCTTTTTATTGATTTTGTGAAAAATTCTTTTAAGGCGACTGACGGCAATTCAATTGCTTTTTGATCTTGTTATTCTATAATTCGATGGAGAAAGACTTGTTTGCGAAAATCGGTATTTTATGACGGTTCAAATAACAGCGATTATACCAGCGGCCGGACAGGGACAGCGGTGGAATCGTGCCTTTGGTACGCTGAAGCAGCTGGTTCCGGTCGATAAAAGCCGGCAGCCCCTTTTGCTTCGGACGATTCAGATGCTCCGGGACAGGGGGGTAGGGTCTATCTATGTCCTGACAAAAGACCCGGAGATTGAGAAGACGGCGGCGGAAGTTGCGGAGATTCTCCCGCCGTCTGCGGACCGGTATTTGAGTGATACGATGCTTTCTTCTCGTTCGCTTTGGTCTGAAAAGACGATAGTTTTACTCGGCGACGTCTATTTCAGTTCTTTCTGCATCGATTCGATTCTTCGAAACGGTCCGGAGTATTGCTTTTGGGGGGTTGGGCACGGCTCAGAGGTGTGCCGGAAGAATTTCAGGCGTCCGGAATTATTTGCCTTTTCTTTTTCGGATTCGGCCCATTCAGAAGTGGAGAAAAATCTAAAGATCAATTCGCTGCTGGCGGAGCTGCGGGGCAAAGGCCGGATGTTTTGGCGGGTCTTCGGGTGCGGCTGGGAACTATTTGGGCCGTTTTTTCGGCAGAATTATTCTCCCAAGCCCTCTCATTGGTTTCGAGATAGGGGATTTCGAGGCAATGATTTCTGGAGGGTGTACCGCTGTTGGCAGCGGAAGCAGCCGGTCTATGCGTATCAATACGGCAAATTGTGGGGGCTGTATCGGCTGCTGGGGAATGTAGATCCATTCGGCGGGCTGGATTATACATGGCCGCAGGACCAATCCGGACATTTTGTTCAGGTGGAGGATCAGACGCAGGATATTGACAGTCCGGAGGATTTTCAGCGGCTCTGTCAGCTGTGGAATGGGACGGCTCAGGGGACGAATCGAATTGAAGAAACGTTAACAGGGTGATTGGATGAGCGGGCTGGAGATTTTAGCGGCGGTTCTGATGGCGGCTCAGATTGTCTTCACCATCCAGGTGATCAACAATACCCGCTATGCGCTTCAAAAATACAAACGGGTTCGCAGGTATCGCACCAAAGCGGCGGTCATTGTGCCCTGCCGAGGTCTGGATGAGGCATTTGAGGAAAATATCCGCTCGTTTTTTCTGCAGGATTATGAGCCGTATGTGCTGCTGTTTGTGGTGGAGGATGAGCAGGACCCGGCGTATCCGGTTCTGAAACAGCTGATGGAGCAATACCGTCCCCAAAGCCGGGCGGAAGATGTGCGGCTGCTGACGGCGGGGCGGGCGAGCGGATGCAGTCAGAAGCTGCATAATCTGCTTTTTGCGGTTCGGCAGGCCGATGCGGATACGCAGGTGCTGGCGTTTGCCGATTCGGATGCGTGCGTGAAACCGAACTGGCTCAGTCATCTGGTGTATCCGCTGCGGGAGCCCCAGGCGGCCAAAAACGGAGCTGCGACGGGGTATCGATGGTTTGTGCCGAAGACGCCGAATTGGGCGACGCTGACCCTCTCGGCGGTCAATGCCAAGATTGCCCAGCTGCTGGGCAATACGCGGTTTAACCTGGCCTGGGGCGGGTCGATGGCAATCCGGGTCGATACCTTCCGCCGGCTGAATCTGGAGCAGATTTGGGCTTCGGCTCTGAGCGATGACCTTTCCCTCAGTGAAGCTGTGGCAAAAGCGGGTCTGAAGATTGCTTTTGTCCCCGCGTGTATGTCGGCTTCCTATGAGTCGGTTTCGTGGAAGGAACTGTGGGAATTTGGGCGAAGACAGTTTCTGATTACGCGGGTGTATCGTCCGAGGATGTGGCTGTTCGGTCTTTTTTCTTCTGTATTCGCAGTGTTCGGGCTTTGGGGCGGGGTTGCGGCGGCGGTGTGGACACTGCGGACAGGCCGGCCGTCGTGGATTCTTCTTTTCTGGCCTGCTGTGTTTGCTTTTTGTCAGTGGATTCATGCCTTTTTGCGGCAGAGGATGATCGGGCGGCTGCTGGAAAAAGACCGAGAATGCCTGAGACCGGCGGCTCGGGCGGATTTGGCTTTGTTTTGGCTTTTTTCGATAATTCTGCTGGGGGTTATTGCAGCTTCGGCGGTCGGCAGGACGCTGGTTTGGCGGGGGATTCGCTATCGGCTGCACGGGCCGATGCGGGTGGAAATCCTTTCTGCTGATTAGCCGGAGCGGAGGGTTCGGAGCAGGTTTTCCAGCAGGGGTTTCAAATTGCCGACGGCCCGGGCCCGATGGGAAATGCGGTTTTTCTCTTCTGCGGGAAGCTGGGCGGCGGTTTTCTTCAAGGACGGCAGCCAAAAAATTGGGTCGTAGCCGAAACCGTTTTCGCCCAGCGGCTCTTCTGTAATGAATCCTTCGACCGTCCCTTCGGTCTCCAGCAGCACCTGCTCGGCATCGGCCAGACAGAGCCGGCAGACAAAACGGGCTGTGCGCTGCCGGGGGGGGACTCCTTTGAGGAGACGCAGCACCTTTTCGTAATTGAGCCGGTCGATGGTTTTGCGGTCGGGCTGTTCTCCACGGATGGAATAGTCCTCGGCGGCAAAGCGGGCACTGTGGACGCCGGGCTTTCCGCCGAGGGCGTCGATCACCAGGCCGGAGTCGTCGGCCAGCGTAAGCAGTCCGGAGCCGCGGGCATAACCGAGGGCCTTCTTGCGGGCGTTGGCGGCGAAGGTGTCGCCGTCTTCCGGTACGGCAGGCAGATGGGGAAAGTCGGACAGCGTTTTCCAGAGTACCTGCTCGGCCAGTTCGCCCAGCATCGCTGTCAGCTCGGCCAATTTGCCCGGATTGGTGGTTGCAACCAGAATGGCGGGTTTGTCAAGATTCATTGAGTCCATCCAAGACGTTTGATTTCCTCTCTGATTTCGTCTATCACCTCGGGATTTTGGATTATCTTTTTCTTTCCATCTGTCAGAGAGATGATATAAAAGACTTTTCCGCCGTACTTTCGGGTAAACTTCTGATGTGTTTTCTTTTGAAATTTCAATTCATTGATGATTTGAGTGATATAGGCATGGCCTGCAGGTTTGATTTGAAGCCCGATGTACTTTTTGTTTATTTCGATATAAAAATCAACGTTGTATCCGCGGTCCCATTCATCCGGTGCCGGCTTAATTTCGATTCCGAGTGCCTGCCGGAGCTGTCCATAAATTGTCTGAATTTCGGATTGATACCCGTCAAAGGTACGATTGATGACAAGATTGATAATAAAATCAATACAATCCTGCTCGGAAATACTGTCCATTTCCGCGCGGCAGACCTCCGATATTTTTATGAACAATTGACGTCCGAGTGCCTCCAGGTGCTCTTTTGAGTAAGCGTTTTTATAATAAAATGTTTCCCACTCACGGAGAGTTTTGGGGGCACATTTTCGAATCAGTTCAGAAACTGGACCGACTTTGTTTTTACGGGTCAATCCCCATCGCATGTTTGCACTGTTTAAGAGCCACTCTTTTGCCATATAGTCGGCCTCGATTCTTTCAGGAATTTCGTACTGTATCGATGGGGAATAGATGTATCCGCTTCCGCCAACCCTTTTTTAATGAGGTGAGCGTTCAGAAACGTTTTATTCGAAAGGAATAAGTAGCACAAGAGGTGATTGTCTTCATCATAGGCGATTTTGTCAAACTTAAGAAAGACCTTTTGCCCTTTTGTTTTTTCTTCTAAGAAAGCAACAGCTTCCTGCCGGGTTTCTTTTTTCTCTGCGACTCCCAGTAAACGGATTGTGAGGCCGTTGTCCAATTTAAGCAGATTTGGAGCGAGAACGTATTTGACTCGAAAGAAGTCCTTGGGTGACGGCGTATCGCGGTTGATTTTTGAGCCGAAGGAGATTTGTCTCGGGTCTATTTTTTTGTCGAATTGGACGGCGTCCTTGAAAATATACGGAAGTTTTTGGATGGCTTTTTTCCAGTCTTTTCGGCTTATTTGGGCATTTCGAAATTCAATGGTACTGTCTGCAAAGATGGTGTGTTGTTCCAGACCCAGTTTTTTTTCAATCAAACTGCGAAAATCTTTGTTAATTTCATAGCCGATGGAATTGCGCTGCTGGCGGATGGCAGCGAGGGTTGTCGTTCCGCTTCCCAGGAAGGGGTCCAGAACGGTATCACCGACGAAACTGAACATACGGATCAGACGTTTGGGGAGTTCTTCCGGAAACATCGCCAAATGACCGTTTTGCCGTTCTCCGGGGAAATTCCAGTGTCCGGCAAAGTACTGATTCCATTCTTCGGTTGTAAGTTTGGACATTTTCTTTATCTGCGGACTGACAGACGGTCCATTTCCGGGTTTTTTAAAGATCAGAATAAATTCATAATCCAGTTTGAGGATACCATTTCGTGGATAGGGGAAGGAGCCCATGATGGAAGCGCCCCCGGTCGTGTTGCAGGTCGTTACTTTCTGCCAAATAACGGCCCCCATATAATCCAGTCCGATTGTCTCGCAGAATTTGATGATTTCGGTCCGTATAGGGATGATTTTATATCGGCCGTAATAGACAGAGCGGGCGAATTGGTCACCAATGTTGATGCAGAGCCGGCAGCCCTTATGAAGAACTCGAAAACATTCCGACCATACAAGATTCAGATTGTTGATATATTCCTCGTAAGTATGGTCGAAGCCGATTTGATCCGGCGAACCATAGTCTTTCAGTTGCCAGTAGGGCGGGGACGTGATAATCAGATGTACGGATTCGGATGGTACATCCGACATATCCCGGCTGTCCCCAAAGATGATTGTATGTCTCGTTTGCATAAGGATTCGAAGAGACTGTCTGACAGGCTATGATTATACAAACAGAATTTGTGCTTTCCAATAGAAAGCAGTCGGATGTCTGGAAAGCCGAAAGAAAGTCAGCTGAGGAGTTTTTTGAGCAGGGCGCGCTGGAAGTGTAGGCGGTTTTCGGCCTGGTCGAAGATGATGGAGTTTTTGGATTCGGCGACCTCGTCGGTGATTTCATATCCGCGATAGGCCGGCAGGCAGTGCATAATCTTCGCGTGGGCCGGGGCCTTGGCCAATAGTTCCGCGTTGACCTGAAACCCCTGAAAGTCGGCAATCCGCTTTTCTTTTTCGGCCTCCTGTCCCATGCTGACCCATGTATCCGTATAGATTATGTCCGCATTTCGGACGGCTTCGGCGGGTTTGTTTGTTGTAAATACCGTCCCCGGGCGGGCTTTTTCGGCTTCTGTGAGGGTTTGGTCGTCGAGCATGTATCCCTTCGGGGCGGCAATTTGGTACCGCAGGCCGAACCGGGCGCATGCCTCGGCCAGAGAGCGGGCCACATTATTGCCGTCGCCGACGTAGGCCAGCGTCAGCCCCTCCAGCCGTCCGAAATGCTCGAGGATGGTCATCATATCCGCCATTACCTGGCAGGGATGGGACCAGTCGCTGAGGGCATTGATAACCGGTACGGTGGACCAGCGGGCCAGTTCAAGCAGGGTTTCGTGTGAGAAGGTTCGGGCCATAATGCCGTCCACATAGCGGGAGAAGACCCGGGCCATATCCTTGGCGGGCTCTCGCTTGCCGATGATGCCGATGTCTTCGGGTTTTAAGTAAATGGCCGTGCCGCCCAAGTCCGACATCGCCACCTGAAAACTGACCCGCGTCCGCAAGCTGACCTTCTCGAACAGCATCGCCAGGACTTTGCCGGAAAGGCACAGGTCTCGTCCGCCGGATTTGTAGAGTTTTTTCAGGCGAATGCTTAAATCGAGCAGTTCCTGAAGCTCTTGCGTAGAAAAATCCAGAATGGACAGAAAATGCGTCATTTTTTGGCCTCCTCAGCGAGAACCTCGTCCAGAATGGCAATAGCGCGGTCCAGTTCTTCGGCGGTGATGGTCATGGAGGGCATAAACCGCAGGACGGTATCCTGTGTGCAGTTGATTCGAAGTCCTTTTTCGAGGCAGCGGCTGACAATGCCGGCTCCGGGGCTGTTCAGCTGGATGCCGATCATCAGACCAATGCCGCGGATGCCTTCGATGATTGGGTACTTGGCTTTCAGTTCGTTGAGTTTGCTGCGGGCATAATCGCCCATCCGCTGAGCATTTTCGAGCAGGTGCTCGGCCTCGACGGCCTCAATGACGGCGATGCCGGCGGCGCAGGCCAGCGGGTTGCCGCCGAAGGTGGAGGCGTGGGTGCCGGGCACGAGGGCGGCAGCGATTTCTGGTTTGGCAATCATCGCTCCGATGGCAACACCGCCGCCGAGGGCCTTGGCCAGGGTAATGATGTCCGGTACGACATCGAAATGCTGATAGGCAAACCATTTGCCGGTGCGGCCCATGCCGGTCTGGACCTCGTCGAGAATCATCACGGCGCCGGCTTCGTCGCAGAGGTTTCGGATGGTATGCATGTATTCTGCTGTGGCCGGATTGATGCCGCCCTCGCCCTGAATGGGTTCAATCATCACGGCCGCCACTTCCTCATCGAAGGCCTCCGTGAGGGCCTGGATGTCGTTGAAGGGCACGTACTCAAACCCGGGCACGAGGGGCATAAATCCGTCGTGATATTTCGGCTGGGCGGTGGCCGTTACGGCTCCGAACGTTCGCCCGTGGAAGCTTTTTTCCGCTGTGATGATCTTGTACTTGCCCTTGGCGGTGTATTTTCGGGCCAACTTGAGGGCGGCTTCGTTGGCTTCAGCGCCGCTGTTGCAGAAGAAGCATTTTCCGCCGAATGACCGCTCCGAGAGCAGTTTGGCCAGCTGTCCCTGCGGAAGGGTGTAGAAGGTATTGTCCATGTGCAGCAGCTGGGCGGCCTGTTTCTGGACGGCTTCGACGACGCGCGGATGGCAGTGGCCGATGCCGCTGACGGCCCAGCCGGGGAACAGGTCGAGAATCTGATTGCCCTCCAGGTCGACCATGATATTGCCCTTGCCCTGAACGATGACCTTGGGCAGCCGGCCGTAATTGCCGATGACGTATTGATTGTATAATTCAATGACTTCCTGGGTATTCATGGGATTCTCCCTTGCGCCGGGTCGGCGGTTTATTTGACAATCTGTGTCCCGATGCCTTTGTCCGTGTAAATCTCCAGCAGCAGCGAATGTTCAAATCTGCCGTTGATAATGTGGGCCTTTTTGGTGCCGCCGTCGATGGCGGTCAGGCAGGCCTCGACTTTGGGCATCATTCCGGAGGTGATGATGCCGTCGGCAATCATCTTGGCGATTTCGCCCTCGGTCAGCGTGGAGATGTAGCTTTCCGGGTCGTCTTTGTTGGTTCGGATTCCGTGTGTGTCGCTGAGCACGACGAGTTTTTCGGCCTTGACGGCGGCGGCGATTTTGCCGGCGACGCTGTCGGCGTTGACGTTGAGTTTGCCGCCGGTGCGGGTCATAGCCACCGGTGCAATGACGGGAATGACGCCCGCCTGGCAGAGCATGGTGAGCAGTTCGGCATTGACATCGCAGACCTTGCCGACCAGGCCGAGGTCGATTTTGCGCCCGTCGCCGTTTTCGAGGCGAAGGGGTTCGGCAAAAACCACGCAGCTGCTGAGGGAATGAAGCCCCATCGCCCGACAGCCCAGAGAACGGATGGTGTTGCAGATGGGGGTGTTGATTTTATGGACCAGCACATGCTCGGCAATCGCCAATGTCCGCTCGTCGGTATAGCGGCGTCCCTGCACCCATTGGGGCTCCAGTCCGGCTTCATTCATCGCCTGGGTGATGGCCTTTCCGCCGCCGTGGACAAGAATGGGACGCATTCCGACGGTAGCCATAAAAACCACATCCACCAGCAGTTTGTACTGGAGTTCCATATCATCCAAGATGCTGCCGCCCAGTTTGACGACGACGATTTTGTCTCGGAAGCGGCGAATGTACTCCATGGCTTCGATGAGCGCATTGGCTTTTCCGATGGCCTGTTCCATTTCGTTCGGTCTCCCAAAAAGTTCTGTCCGAAAATAGAAAAAAGCCAACGGAGGGATTTGAACCCACAACCGCCGGTTTACAAAACCGGTGCTCTACCGTTGAGCTACGTTGGCAAAAAACCTGTCCTGCCGGAAAAGGGGAATTGTACAGATTTTGCCGGTCGGATGCAAGGGATTTTGTCTAAATTCCGCCGTCGGGGCCGGGGGCGGAACCGTCGGAAAGGCGGCGGTTGAGCCGGCGGCAAAGCTCCTTGAAAAAGTTGGTTTTTTCCCGCCCGAGCAGGCGGATCGGAAAGGCGGTTTTGTTGTGGTTGAGCGGCTCGTCGAGGTCGGTCCACTGCCGGCACAGTTCGCCGTCCGGCGTTCCCGGGATGGGGGAAAAGTCGGCCAGCATAATCCGAATGCCCAGTGAATGGGCAAAATGCATGGATTCTTCGACCTGCTGGAGGTCGCCTTTGGGGTGCCCCAAGAGGATATACGCAGTGATTTGCTCGGAGCGGATGCCGGCGGTTTTGAGGGCCTCCACGGCCTCCGCCAGGTCGCCGGAAAGCACTTTTTGACCGGTGGCCTCCTGAAAGGCCCGGCTGGCACTTTCAAAGCCGAGATAGAAGGTCTGAAAGCCCGCCTGGGCCATTTTCTCCGCCGGCAGGGGGGAAAGCAGGCGGGCGTGGAGGGCGTTGGGGGTGTGAAAGGCGATTCCGTAAGGATAGCGAATGACGTAGTCCAGAAACGGAAGAAGGGTTTGCTGGGGATTGACCAGCAGTGCGTCGTCATAGAAGGCAATGTTGCGAACGCCCAAACGGGCCAGATGCTCGTAATCGGCGATGCACTCCTCCAGCGGGCGGGGGCGGAACGGCCTGCCGGTCAGCGGCTGATAGCAGTAACTGCACTGAAACGGACAGCCCTCTGTGAGGGTTATTATTCCCTTGTCCAGCTCCGGATATCCTTCCCAGTAAGGCGGGCTGTACTCGGCGGAGGGTTCAAAGCCCAGCAGTTCCCAGAGAGGCCCTAAATGGGTATCGGAGATGACGCAGTCGGCTCCGAGGGAATGGGCATGGTCTCGGCAGCAGGTAGCGTAGAACCCGCCCAGAACGATTTTGGTTTGCGGCTGGATTCGGCGGAGGGTTTGGATGATTTCCTGGACTCCGGGGTACCAATAGGTCAGAGAGGTTTGAATCAGGGCGAAATGAAAAGAACCGTAACGGTCGAGAAATTGACAAAAGGATTCCTGATTTCTCCCGAAGCGATTGTAGAAGCGGGGAATATCCCGGAGGGCGGCGGGCTTTTCGATTCGCTGATGCGGAAATTTGCCCCGTCCCCATGCGTCTTCTTTCAGGGAGGGGGAAAATTCGGGACTCCTGCGGTATAGAAAGTCAAACAAGTATAGTTTTGAAAAGGACTTAAGTTTTCCTGCGGTTCGGAGAAGGCCGTACGGTTTCAGCCAGAAATCATAGGCGGCAAAGTCATAAATCGGCGGGTTGACCAGCAGGATTTTCGGCTTCATAGCGTTTTTGTTTTTCCTTACTTTCAGCGGCTGTTCAAAAAAAAGATTTCCCTCTTTACAGTCAAGAAAGAATTTGTTAATCTTACTGGTCTTTGAGGAAATTGAAAACGGATAAGTCAGTGAACGAGGTTGGTTATGGCACATAAAAAGGGACAAGGTTCAACAAGAAACGGTCGAGACAGCAACCCGAAGTTTTTGGGCGTTAAGCGTTTCGGCGGGCAGACCATTTCGGCCGGCGGAATTATTGTCCGTCAGCGGGGCACTCAGTTCTTCCCGGGCTTTAATGTCGGGATGGGACGGGATCATACCCTGTTTGCCAAGTGCGACGGTGTGGTGCAGTTCCGCGGACGCAAGGTGGACGTGGTGGCCAATTAAGTGAATGCGGGTGTATTTGTTTTTCAAAAGCCGTTCGAAAGGACGGCTTTTTTTATGTTCACATATCGGAGAATGATGGAATGACAAACGGCGACGGTCTTCCTTATGGGGTTATTTTTGATATGGACGGCGTGCTGGTGGACTCCGAGGAGTTTTTGGCAAAAGCCGCCTGTCAGATGTTTGCCGAACATGGCCTGACGGTCAGGCCGGAGGATTTTGTGCCGTTTATCGGCACAGGCGAAACACGCTATCTGGGCGGGGTGGCGGAAAAATACGGTCTTGCCATCGATTTGAACCGGGCTAAGGAACGCACTTATGACATTTATCTTCAGATTATCCGCGGGGCACTGAGGCCTTTGCCCGGTGTGCATTCGTTTATCGAGCGATGCCGAACCCTGAACAAAAAGATTGCGGTGGCCTCCAGCGCAGACCGCCGAAAAGTCGAAGGCAATCTTCGGGAGATTGGTTTGGGCTTTGACTCTTTTGATGCGGTTGTGACGGGAGAAGATGCAGCCCGCAAGAAGCCGGCGCCGGATTTGTTCCTGACCGCGGCGGCTCGGCTGAAGCTGCCTCCGCAGAGCTGTCTGGTGATTGAAGATGCCGTCAGCGGCCTTCAGGCCGCCAAGGCGGCCCAAATGCGCTGTCTGGCTTTAATCACTTCGTTTCCAAAAGAAGCGCTGGCGGAAGCGGATTTCATCGCGCCAGATTTGTCAAAGGTGACAGAGGACGTCCTGCACTGGAAGGAAAATTGACTGCCGGAGGTGGGAGTCGAACCCACACCCGGGGTGAACCGGAAAGGATTTTGAATCCTTCGCGTCTGCCATTCCGCCACTCCGGCATGAAAACGGCACCAGCATAGGACCGGCGGCCGGATTCGTCAAGGGAATTTCCTGTTTGTTCAGGCGGAAGGATTGTTCGGCTCATCGAGGAAGACGATGTCCTCCGGCACGACGGCAACATCTCGGTGATTGGGGCCGAGAATTTGGCGGATTTGGCTGGAGTGTTTGCCGGCGACCTGGCGAAGTTCGGCGGAGTTGAGACTGGTGACGGCCTTGGCCTGCTGATTAATCATCACCACGGCTCCGGCGCTGAAGGTGCCTTCGATGCCGGTAATGCCTTTGGGGAGGAGACTTTTGTTCTGCCGAAGAGCGGCCATTGCGCCGGCATCGACGTAGATAGTCCCTTCCGGCCGGCTGTGGAGTATCCAGCGCTTTCGGTTGGGCAGTTTGGCGGATTTGGGCAGAAACAGGGTGCCGATTTCTTCACCTTCGAGAATCCGGCAGAGGATGTCCTTTTCACGTCCGTGGGCCAGAATCACACGGCAGCCCGCTGTAAAGGCGATGCGGACGGCTTCGATTTTGGTTTTCATTCCGCCGGTCGAATAGGCCGAACCCTTTTTGCCGGCGGCCCGTCGAATTTCTTCGGTGATTTCCTCCACGAGCCGGATGGGTTTGGCGTCCGGAAACTCTCTGGGATTTTTGTCATAAAGAGCGTCGATGTCCGTCAGCAGAATCAGCAGGTCGGCGTCAATCTTGCTGGCGACCAGAGCGCTGAGACGGTCGTTATCGCCGAAGGCCGTGCCGATTTCGTCGGTGGAGACACTGTCATTTTCATTCAGAATCGGCACGACACCTAAATTCAGAAGGGTTTCGATGGCGTTGCGGAGATTCAGATAGCTTTTGCGTTTGCTGAGGACCTCAGCCGTCAGCAGGACCTGAGAGACACTCAGTCCTTCTTCCTGAAAGGCCTTGTGGTATTCGTGCATCAGCAGGGGCTGGCCGACCGCCGCACAGGCCTGGCGAAGCGGCAGTTCCGTGATGGGGCCCTTGAGTTTCAGTGCGCCGGCCCCCATTCCGATGGCCCCGCTGGTGACCAGCAGGACCTGGCGTTCCCGGCGGTGCAGCTGAGCAATCTGGCGGGCGACGCTTCGGACATAGGAGGTGTCGATGCCGCCGT
>DAOSUR010000020.1:0-1407 GCA_035378985.1 Anaerohalosphaeraceae bacterium | reverse complement strand
AGCTGAGCAATCTGGCGGGCGACGCTTCGGACATAGGAGGTGTCGATGCCGCCGTTACGGCTGAGCGTTGCCGTACCGATTTTCACGACCATTCGTTTGACGGAAGATAAATCGCGCATACCTACGAGGTCCACCGTTTGGAAAGGGGTCTGTGTGTAAAATGTTTTTGTCCGCTGCAGTATTCGGCAACTGTGTGGCCTTTGCCGACCAGCCGCCATTTGTAAATCAGCAGGCCTTCCAGTCCCACCGGCCCGCGGGCGTGAATTTTGTTGGTGCTGATGCCGACCTCTGCTCCCAAACCGTACCGATAGCCGTCGGAAAAGCGGGTGCTGCAGTTCCAGAAGACGTCCGCCGAATCAACGCGGTCAAGGAAGTACAGAGCAGCCCGGCGGTTCTCGGTGACAATTGCGTCGGTATGACCGGAGCCGTAGGTGTTGATGTGCTGGACGGCTTCTTCGAGGCTGTCCACGACCCGGATGGAGAGAATCAAATCCAGGTATTCGGTTTTCCAGTCTTCTTCTGAGGCCGGAAGGACATCGATAAATCGGCGGGTTTTTTCACAGCCGCGCAGCTGGACATTTTTTTCTTCGAGAGCCGTTTTAACGGCCGGCAGGAAACGCTCGGCAATCTCCGCGTGGACCAGCAGGGTTTCGGCGGCGTTGCAGACGGCCGGATACTGACATTTGGAATCGACGGTGATTCGAACCGCCATCTCGAGGTCGGCGTCTTTGTCCACATAGACGTGGCAGATACCATCGGCGTGTCCGAGGACAGGGATGTTGGTGTTGTCCATGATGTGCCGGACGAACTCATTGCTGCCTCGGGGGATAATCAGGTCGATAGAGTCGTCCAGTTTCAGCATGGAGGCGACATCGGCCCGGGTTTCCAGCAGGGCCAGCCAGCCGTCGGGCAGTCCGGCCTGAAGGGAGGCCTTCAGAATGACCTCGGCCAGAATCCGATTGGTTTCGGCGGCCTCTGAACCGCCTTTGAGCAGCACGGCATTGCCGCTTTTCAGACAGAGCGTGGAAATCTGCACGAGGGCATCCGGTCTGGATTCAAAAATAACGCCGATGACGCCGATCGGGCAGGTCACCTTGTACAGTTCCAGTCCCTTATCCAGTTCCGTTGCACTCAGCGTTGCTCCGACCGGGTCCGGCAGGGCAATTAAACTGTCGATGCCTTTGCAGACATCCTCAATTTTCTTTTGGTCAAATTTAAGACGTTTCAGAAGCGGGGCAGCCAGTTTTTCCTGTTCCGCTTTGTGAAGGTCCTGCCGATTGGCGGCGATGATTTTTTCGGCATTTGCCTGCAGGGCGTTTCGGATACAGGCCAAGGCATGGTTTTTCTCTGCCGAAGACAGAGACGAAAGCGCCAAAGAGGATTCCTGGGCTTTCAAAGCAAGATTTT
>DAOSUR010000019.1 GCA_035378985.1 Anaerohalosphaeraceae bacterium | reverse complement strand
CCCAGAAACATCCGCTCCTGATGACTGCCCACCGGCCAGTACCGACGCTCCTGCAGAACGCGCAGAAGCTTCACCTGCACATTCGGCCGAACCTCCCCAATTTCATCCAGAAAAATCGTCCCGTGCCGGCTGCACAGCGAAAGCACACCCCCGTAATCCGCCACCGCCCCCGTAAACGCTCCCTTGGCATGCCCGAACAGTTCCGACTCCAGCAGCGTCGGCGTAAACTGTGCCAGATTCACCTCCACCAGCAGCTTCGTGAACGGAATCACAAAGCAGTTCTTCGCCGCATCATACGGAATATATCCCGACCGGCCGATGGCCGCCGCCGCCGCCCCCTTTCCACTGCCCGTCGGCCCCTCCAGCAGCGTCGAAAAATCCTCCATCTTGTCCCACAGATACCGCTCATACAGCCGAATATCCTGCGTGAAAATATGATTCCACAGATGCATCCGCAGTCGGCGCATCGACGCACTGGGCCCGATCAGCATCCGGCCGATCAGATAATACGCCCGCCGTATCTGGTAAAACATCGACAGGCACCGTACCGAATCCTCCTCGCTGAACCCCCGCTCCTGCAGCTGCCTGAGAACCTCCGTCGCAAACCAGACCTTTATATTGTGCTCGCCCGCTGTTGCCTGCTGTGCAATCAGTTTGTCAAACGCCTCCGCCCACTGATGATAAATCACAAACAAAAACACATACTTCATCAGGTCGCGGTCCGGCCCTTCGAAATCCTCCAGCCGACACCGTTTCCCTCGGTCCAAATCCGCCAACCGCTGACGGGTTAAACGGATTTCTTCATCCAGAACCTGCGACCTCGGTTTCGAAGAATCCAGACCCGTAATCCGCTGGTCGATGGCCTCACGGTCCGGACTAAATGGATTCGAAAAGGTGGCTTCTGTTACCAAATTAAAGAATTGTCTATCTTTATTTATTAATTTTCTCATATACATTTTATGTATATCGTGTATACATTTTTTGTCAATCACAAAACCAAAACCAAAATCCGTCTTCGCGAAGAAAATTCTGTATCCTTTTTGTTCATAACCACTTAAACCAAAACACAATTTTTGGCACACTCCTTGCTTATTATACTCTACAGAATGCGTCGAAATTCATAACTCATTGAAATACAAAAGCTTAGAAAGGAACAAAATCTTATGAAGATACTCCTGATTTCTCCGGCATCGGGCTACTGGCGCAAGGTCGGCAGAAGGAAGCTTTTCAACGGCAGGACATTCCGCTTCTCCATGCTCTCTCTCCTAACTCTTGTTAAATTAAGCCCTTATGACGCTCAGATTACGCTCGTGGATGAGCAAATCGACGATGTACCCCCCGGCACTGATTTTGACCTGGTCGGCATCACCTGCATGACATCTACTACCCCTCGTGCTTTCGAGTTGGCTGACCACTACAGAAAGGATAACATCCCTGTCGTCCTCGGCGGCTTCTTCCCCACCCTCAACCCTGATCTGGCCCTGCAGCATTGCGACGCCGTCGTCATCGGTCCCGCCATGGATGCCTGGCCAAAACTCCTCGAAGACCTTCGCGCAAATCGTTTGCAGAAAAGATATTACGGAAATCCAGCCGGCCAGGTTCCCGCTTCCCTACCCCGCCATCTCCTCGACAAAAGCAAATACTCCACAACCTATGCGACCTACGCGACAATGGGTTGTCGAAACCGCTGTAAGTTCTGCTCTATTGGAATCTTATATAAATCTCAGCATTATTGCCGACCTATCCCCGAAGTCATCGCCGAAATCCGCTCTTTTCCCTCCCGCTTCTTTATGTTCGTGGACGACAACCTCACCCAGAACCGTGATTATATCCTCTGTCTCTTAAAGGAGTTAGAACCCCTGAAGAAAAAATGGATTACCCAGGCCTCCATTGAAATCGCCGACGACCCAGAACTGCTGTCCTGGCTTCAGAAAGCCGGCTGCGTCGGCCTTTTCATCGGTCTGGAATCCTTCAGCCGGTCCGCCTTAACCCTTACGGAAAAAGGATTTAACGTCCCATCCCATTACAAAAAAGCCGTCGAAACCATCCATCGATACGGCATCTTTCTCGAAGCAGGCATCATCTTCGGATTCGACAATGACGATGTTCATATCTTCCAGTCAACACTGGACTTACTCGAAAAGATCGGCATCGATGCCATCCAGGTTTCCATCCTCACTCCGCTGCCCGGCACCCCGCTTTATGAGGAACTCAACCCCCGCATCACCGACTCCGACTGGGAGCATTACGACTATCGCCATGTCGTTTTCCAGCCGAGACTTATGTCCGCCGCCCAGCTGCAGGCCGGTACCGACTGGGTTATCCGCAGGTTTTATTCTCCCCGGCGCATCCTCCGCCGCACCCTTCGCTGGCTTACCGCCACCGGCGGCCTGTCCAATTTCATCTATCCCTTTGTTCTGAACTGGGCCTACTTCGGCCGTGTAATCTCTTTCAAAATCAAAGGTTACAACCCGGCCCAACAGCCCCTTTCGTTTGTTCCAAATCCTATACCTGCAAAAAATCTCCAACCCACTTTCCTGTCGTAGGAGCCCGTAAAATGCCTCTTTTTAACACATTCATTCTTCTCTTCGGCTTTTTAACAGCCGCCGCAAGCATTCTTGGCACAGCCCCCGGGACTTTCCGTGAAGCCCTGAACCGTTCTTTCGATTTGTTTTGGGTCCTGAGTCCGTATGCGGCATTCGGCCTGCTCAATCTTTTCTTCACAAAAACCCGCTTCGGCAGGATCGCCGTTTCCGCATCCGTCTTTCTGCTTGTCTGTTCCGCCTTTTTGGTCCGGCAATTCAACCTTCATCCGGATGCTTCAGCGAAGATGACACTCCTTGTGCCGCTTTACCAAAACTGCCTTGCCGTCTTTTTGTTCCTTGTCTGTTCCAGCCACCTTTTGTCCGTCAAAACGAATAAGAATCCTTAAATCGTGTCAAATCATCCCGTCTGTGATAAGATGGACCTGATAGGCCTATGCTGCATCGAATTCAAAAAAGAACGAACGGCAGCCCGCTGCCTGTCCTCGAACCGCTCGAACAGGTTAATCCCGACTGTTATTCGGAATCGGCCAAAGCTTATTTTGCCTATTACGGCCTCGACTGCGGCCCAGAAATTGAGCATTTCTTTGGTTCCTTTGTGTCAGGCCCCTATGAGCTGGCCGCCCACATCTACCGGCCCGCCCGTTATGAAGCCGCTGTGGTTCTACTCCACGGCTATCTCAATCACAGCGGCCAGAAGCGGCATCTGCTCTCCGCTCTGCTCAAGAATCACTTTGCCGTCGCCCTCTTTGACTGGCCGGGACACGGCCTTTCCTCCGGCCCGCCCGCTTCTATCAACCATTTCGAGGAGTACACGATCGCCCTGGCCGACTTCCTCCAAAAGGTCCTCGCCTGCCTGCACGGCCCCTACTTTGCCGTCGGCTTCAGCATGGGGGCTGCCGTTCTCACCGATGCCCTCCTGACCGGTGCGGTTCCATCCCTTCAGCGAGTCATCCTGGCCGCTCCCCTTCTCCGCTGGGCCGCCTACAACCTCTCCAAACCCCTCTGGAAAGCTGCCTGCTGCTTTACAGACCGCATCCCCCGTATCCAGCGGAAGAACTCCTCCGACCCCGAATACCTGTCTTTCAATCGAAGCCGGGATTTCCTCCACGCCCGAGTCGTCTCCCTGCAATGGGTCAAAGCCCTTTACAAGTGGAATGACAAGCTTCAAAGCCTTCCGCCTTCCGATCGGGAAATCCTTATCCTTCAGCCGCAAGAGGATAAAACGGTGGACTGGCCGTACAACCTGAAAATTCTCCAAAAGAAATTTCCCGCCGCCCATCTCCAAATGCTCCCCGGAGCCCGCCACGAACTGTTCAATGAGGCAAGCCCTTATCGTCAGGCGTCCATCCGGGCCGTTCTCGATTATTTTTCAGGAAATGAACCGTTTCTTTTTTCCCCAAAAACCGGTAAAAATAGGAATCCAGAACAATCAAAAATCTGAAAGCCCATGAAACCGAAGGAAATAAACATCTCAGTCCAAGTCAGCGGCAATCATCTCAGCCGGTCGTTTCTGTGGCACAACGCCACCCAGTTTCTGGGAGCCCTGAATGACAACCTTTACCGCTGGCTGATGGTCCTGTTTCTGATTGGACTGTTCGGTCAGGAGAAAGCCGCTCAAATCGGCGCCTGGGCCGCCGGAATTTTTGTCATTCCGTTTCTTTTGTTTACGCCCTATGCCGGCATTCTGGCCGACCGCTTCAGCAAACGGGACATCATCGTCCTGGCCAAAATCGCCGAGCTGGTCATTATGGCACTCGGGCTGCTGATGTTCCTGTTCAAAAGTGCTCCAGGACTCTACTTTGTCCTGTTCCTGATGTGCACCCAAAGCGCCTTCTTCGGTCCCTCCAAATACGGCATCATTCCCGAGTTGGTTCGCCCTGACCAGCTGTCCAAGGCGAACGGGTTTCTCGAAGGTATGACCTACCTGGCTATCGTGCTCGGCAGCGCCGCCGCTCCAATCCTCATCCTGACTACAAACCGCAATTACCCGCTGGCCGATGCAGCGTGCATCCTCGCAGCCGCTGTCGGAGTCTTCACCAGTCTTCAAATCGAAAAAACCCCTGCCGGCGGACAATCCGTTCAGGCCTCTATCCTGTTCTTCAAAGATATTTGGCGAACCCTGAAAGCCATCCGCTCCGAAACCGCCCTGCTGGTCGCCATGGCCGCAGCGGCTTATTTTCTCTTTCTGGGGGCTTTTGCCCAAATCAATCTAATCCCCTATGGTCTGGAAATCTGCAAGGCCAGCGAAGAACTCAGCGCCCTGCTGTTTGTGGTGGCTTCCCTGGCTATCGGGCTGGGCTCCTATTTGTCCGGCAAACTGTCCGGCCGCTCAATTGAACTGGGGATTGTTCCTATCGGGGGCCTGATGATGGCCGCCGCCGCCATTGCACTCGGTCTGGTCAATCCCAATTCCCACTCCCCGCAGGACGCCAAAGAAATGTTTGCCCTAAATCCCGGCATTTTCTCCCTGACCTTCCTGTTTGGAGTCGGCGCCGGTCTCTTTATTATCCCCATCCACGCTTTCATCCAGATGAAAGCCCCCGCCGCCATCCGCGGACAGGTGCTGGCCGCTTCCAATTTTCTCAGCTGGGTCGGGGTCCTGCTGGCCTCCGTTCTGGTCAATCTCTGCACGACTTTTCTGAAAATCAGTCCCAGCTGGATGTTTCTTCTGTTCGGACTCCTGACCGCGGTGCTGGCTGTCGGAGCTGTTATTCGTCTGCCCTATCCGCTCCTTCGATTTCTGGCCGCTGTTCTGACCCGACTGCTCTACCGCCTCCGTGTGTTCGGTGCCGAACACATTCCCGCCTCCGGCCCGGCACTTCTTGTTTCGAACCATGTCTCCTGGGCTGATGCCGTTATCCTGATGGCCTCCCTGCCGCGTCCTGTCCGTTTCCTGATGGACAAGTCTCTCTATCAAAACAAAGGGCTTCACTGGCTCTTTCGGCTTGTAAAGGCCATCCCTGTCAGCCCCTCCGACTCACCCAAATCCATCTTTGAATCCATCGAACAAGCCCGTCGGGCTCTGCAAAGCGGCGAGCTGGTCTGTGTCTTCCCGGAAGGCGGCATTACCCGCACCGGCCAGATGAACCGCTTTCGGCCCGGGTTTGAAAAAATCGCCGAAGGTCTGGATATTCCCGTCATTCCCGCCTACCTGGGCGGAATCTGGGGCAGCGTTCTGAGTCATTATCACGGACGGCTGCTGTCTGCCTGGCCCAAAAGACTGCCTTACCCCGTCCAGGTTCATTTTGGGGAACCCCTGCCCCCCGACACCTCTGCGGAAGAAGCCCGCCAGGCCATTGCGGAACTGTCCTGCAATTATTTTGAAAGCCGAAAACCCCACCGAATCAGTCTGGGAGAAACGTTTGTCCGCTCCGCGCGCAAACACTTCCGCCGGCCCTTTATCAGCGACATCAGCGGCAAACGGCTCACGTGGGGCAAAACCCTCATCGCCGCCGTCCTTCTGCGGGATTATCTGAAAGACCGCACAGCCGACCAGCCCAACATCGGCATCTTCCTGCCGCCCTCTGTGGGAGCCGTCTGTGCCAACCTGGCGGTCGCCCTGCTCAACAAAACCGCCGTCAACCTCTCCTATGCTGTTTCTCCGTCCGACCGGCAATTTATGATCGAGCAGACTGGTCTGAAGACCATCCTCACCAGCCGTCTGTTTCTGGAGAAGATAAACGTTTCTCCGACCGCCCTGCCCGGCGCGTTATTCCTCGAAGACCTTCTGACCCAATTCACGCCGGCACAAAAACGGCTGGCCGCCCTCAAGGCCCTGTTTTGCCCGCGCCGCCGCCTGGCCTGTGCCGAAACCTTCGACGCTGACCAGACGGCCGTCATCCTCTTTTCCTCCGGCAGCTCCGGCAAACCCAAAGGCATCCTTTTGAGCCACCATAATATCCTGTCCAACCTCGAAGGGGCCCTGATGATTTTCCGCGTTTATCCCGGCGACAAGCTCTGTGCCGTTCTGCCGCTGTTTCATTCCTTCGGCCTGACCTGCACGCTCTGGCTGCCGATTCTGGCCGGTGTGCCGGTCTGTTTTGTTCCCAATCCTCTCGACGCCAAAGCCGTCGGCCAGACCGTCCGCTCCGAAAACGCCACCCTTTTGTTCGCCACTCCTACCTTCCTTCTGAATTATCTGAAACGATGTGAACCGGACGACTTCAAAACCCTGCGGTTTATTATCGCAGGCGCCGAAAAACTCAAAATCGAACTCATCGACGAATTTGAAAAGAAATTCGGCATCCGTCCGCGTGAGGGCTACGGGACCACCGAATGCTCCCCGCTGATTGCCATCAACGTCCCCGATGTCGAAGTTGCCGGCGCCCGCCAAATCGGAACCAAAGACGGCACCGCCGGTCATCCCCTGCCCGGCATCGCCGTCAAAATCCTCCATCCGGAAACCGGCCGTCCCGTCCCCGTCGGACAGCCCGGGCTGCTCTGGGTCAAAGGCCCCAATGTGATGAAAGGATATCTGAATCTTCCCGAGAAAACCGCCCAAGTCCTTCAGGACGGCTGGTACAATACCGGAGACATCGTCACGCTTGACCGGGACGGTTTCATCACCATCACCGACCGGCTAAGCCGCTTCAGCAAAATCGGCGGAGAGATGGTGTCCCATTTGACAATTGAAGAAACCTGTATAAAACTTCTCCATCTGAATGAACCGCTGGTGGCCGTCACCAGTCTGCCCGATGAGAAAAAAGGCGAGCAAATCGTCCTGCTGTATGTGAAAGACAAAGTGAATCCCGAAGACCTTTACGAAAAACTGGCGGAAAGCGACCTGCCCAAACTTTACCTGCCCAAACGGGAAAATCTGATTGGACTGGACGAAATTCCCCGTCTGGGCTCCGGCAAGACGGATATCCTCAGACTCCGTCAACTCGCCAGAGAATTCAAAGAAAAACAGTCCGCAGGGCCAGACCCCTCCTTCGGCTGAACGAAACTTGCCGGCCATGCATATCGGAACAGCGGCGTCCCTTGCCCTTAACTCATAAAACCGTTTGCCGAATCCGGTTTACCGTCATCGCTGTCGTAAATCATCTCGTCAGTCGTCTCTTCCCGAACCTGAATCCGCTCGATCGACTCCGCCCGGCGGGTATGGCTGTCCACCGTCACCAGAATGGCGCTCATCCGCACATCGCCGGCGGCCAGTTCAAACGGATACGGCATCTGCGTGCGAAACGCCCGAATGACACACTCGCTCTTGCGGCCCAAAACCGAATCGTGCGCCCCCGTCATCCCGATATCGGTAATAAACGCCGTTCCGCCCGGCAAAATCCGCTCATCCGCCGTCACCACATGCGTATGCGTCCCGAACACGCAGCTGACCTTGCCGTCCAGATAATACGCCATCGCCGCCTTTTCGCTGGTGGCCTCCGCATGCATTTCCACAAAAATCACCTCCGCCTGCTGCGACAGCCGGGGCAGAATCGAATCGATTTTGGCATAGGGGCAGTCCGCGGGTTTCATAAAAATCCGCCCCATCAGCGTCACCACACCGACGCAGACCCCCTTGGAGGTCTGATAGACGGCAAAGTCTTTTCCCGCCGCGGCCGGCGAAAGATTGGCCGGACGGACAATATTGCCTCCGCTTTCGAGAATCGGCAAAATCTCTTTCTTCCGATAGCAGTGGTCGCCCAGCGTAATCAGGTGCACCCTATAGCGGCCCAGCTTCTCATAAATCTGCGGAGTCAGCCCTGAACCGCCCGCCGCATTCTCCGCATTGGCTATTACCGCATCAACCTGATGCTGCCGCACCAGCAGCGGAAGCTGAGAAGATAGAATCCGCCGGCCCGGACGGCCTACAATATCCCCGATACAAAGCACTTTAATCTTCACAGTCCGCTCACTTTCCGCAAGCCGCACCGCTGCGGACCTGTTCGGCGAAAGTTCCGCTATCGAGCGTACTCAATGCACCGAACCTCCCGCAGCAGCGTCACTTTAATCTCCCCCGGATAGGTCATCTCTTCCTCAATCTTCTTGGCGATGTCCCGTGCTGTCTTCATTGCCGCATCATCGCTAACCTTCTCCGCATTGACAATCACACGCACTTCACGGCCCGCCTGAATCGCATAACATCCTTCCACCCCCTCAAAGCTGCGGGCGATTTCCTCCAGCTTCTCCAGCCGTTTGATATACCGCTCGAGGATTTCCCGACGGGCACCGGGCCGGGAGGCACTGATGGCATCCGCCGCCGCAATCAGCGGCGTATAGGGATTGTCGGCCGGTATATCCCCGTGGTGCGCCTCGACGGCATTCAGCACAATCGGAGACTCCTTGAACCGACGCAGATAGTTGGCTCCAATCGACGGATGCCCGCCTTCAATCTCCCGGTCCATCGCCTTGCCGATATCGTGCAGCAGACCCGTCCGCTTGGCCAGTGAACCGTCCAGCCCCAGTTCATCCGCCATCACCTGCGCCAGGAAAGCCACCTCGACGCTGTGCCGCAGCACATTCTGCCCGTAACTGGTGCGGTAGTGCAGCGCCCCGAGCATCCCGATAATCTTGTTGTTCAGCCCGCGGACATCCACCTCTTCGGCTGCTTCTTTCCCCAGCTGAATGACCCTCTGGTGCACATCCTTTTTCGTCTGTGCTACAATCTCTTCAATCCGCGTCGGATGAATCCGCCCGTCCTGAATCAGCCGCTCCATACTCAGCCGGGCGACCTCGCGGCGAATCGGATTAAACCCGCTGACCACAATCACGCCCGGCGTATCATCCACAATCACATCTACGCCGGTGGCCTTCTCGAACGCCCGGATATTCCGTCCTTCCCGTCCGATAATCCGGCCCTTCATCTCATCATTCGGGATATCCACCATCGAAACGCTCACCTCACAGGTCTGCTCGGCGGCATACCGCTGAATCGCCAGATTGATAATCTCTTTGGCCTTTTCTTCGGCCTGCTCCTCCGCCTGAGCCACTTTCCGGCTGATCAGCTCGCTCATCTCCTTTTCACATTCCTCCTCGAGCTCCTGAAGCAGCAGATTTTTGGCCTCTTCCACCGTCATTCCGGAAATTTTCAGCAGCTGATTTTTCTGCTGAACAAGCAAAGAAGACAATTCCCGGTTTTTATTGTCCACACTCTCAATCTTCCGCTGCAGGTCTTTTTCGAGGTTCTTTAACTGCCTGTCGCGCTGCTCAATCTGTTCCTGCTGCCGCTCCAGAGCATCCTTCATCTTTTCCAGCTGAAGTTCCTGCTTCTGGATTTGAGCCTCTTTGGCCGCCACTTCATTGGTAAACTCTTCGCGCTTTCGGATAAACTCACTGGCAGCATCCAGACGGGCTTCTTTCAGAATCGTCTCGGCTTCACGCCGGGCTGTTTCAAGACGACCTTGAATGTCTTTTTCTGCCTCTTTAAGGCGGATTTTTGATATGGAAAAACCAACAAGAATGGAAACTGCAAGACCAATTATCCCCCCCAGCAGAATGCCAACAATCCATGACGCTGTGTTAATGGCCATCAACACTTCCATAGTTTGCACCTTTCAAGGTTACCGTTTATCGTTCACTGGGCGCACAACATAACCGGCACCTTGAAGGGGGGAACCTCAGAAAGGCACAAAAAAGGAAACTTGTGGATTTAAATGCCCAAAAAGACCGTCAGACCATCTCGCTTTCTCCGCCCGGGGAATCTCCGGCGGCTGATTGGATAGCGAAGAATCTTTTTGTCTTGTCTGTCATTGTCGGCCGGCCTCCTGCCTGCCCTCTCACTGGTGTTTTGTTTATCCACAAATTCCAAATTCGTCCCATTCACCGTTTCTGACGGTTTTTGGACTTGGCGCCATAGAAATCATTCGACGCCTTTCGCCCTGCCGACAGAAAACGATGTTCATGAAGCTCTGCCAACCATCTGCCAAGTTGCCGTTTTCGACCTCGCCCATCTTGATTAGGGCTTTTCTGTCATGCGCTTCACTTTTTAATAAACCTAATCTTACCGAATCATATCCACACTTCTCTTATCGGTCAAGCCGAAACCTTCCGTTTAATAGGGAAATCTAAAACGTCCCTGCTTCTTATTCCCCTATACGAACAATTCCTTGACAATACTCAAAAAACTTTCCTTCAAAAATCAATAAAACAAAATAACTCGAATTTATCTTGTTTATTATCGGACCTGTCTTTTGCAAGCCCCCTTCAAACGGTCGAAAAAAAGAAAAAATCTTCATTTTTTGAAGAAGGATGTTAAACAGGGAAAACCTTAGTCCGATGTAAATCACGGCTGGAAAACCGCTGTCCAGCCCTTTATGGCAGACTATTTACGGCGTACAGCCGACTCTTGCAGGATTTGAACGATGAAGAAAAAAGATGTTCTGACCACCGGAGAGGTAGCCAAACTGTGCAACGTGGCCCCTCGCACCGTCACAAAATGGTTTGATTCCGGACAATTAAAAGGATATCGGATCCCCGGCTCCCGTGACCGTCGTATCCCAACCAGTGAGCTTATCCGCTTTATGAAAGCCCACAATATGCCGACGGACGCCCTCGAAAAGGGGCAAATGAAGGTCCTGATTATCGACTCCTGCCCAGAAAAAAGCCGTCAATTTGCCGAGACGCTCCAAATGAAAGGCAGTTTTGAGGCGATTTGTGCGCACAACAGTTTCGATGCAGGCCTTTTAGCCGAGAAGTTCAAGCCTCAGGTCATCCTCGTCAATCTGATGTCCAACGCCGTCAACCCCCAGCAGCTCTGCACGTATGTCCGCCAGCATCAGGACCTGCAGTACACCAAAATCATCGCCGTCGCTTCCGGGCTGAACGAAAACGAAACTGCCGCTCTCAAGAAAAAAGGATTCGATGCCGTTCTCACCAACCCGACGGATGTGGACCAGGCCGTCAAACTGATTCAGGACTGCTGCTCTGTCCTGCACTGAAAAACAGTTTTTTCAGCGGCAATCAGACGTCTGCAGCCCTAAATCGATTATCATTTGTCTGTCTTCTTCGACCGCCCGGCCCGCCGTGGTCAGGTAGTTGCCGCTGATGATGCTCGTACAGCCCGCTCGGAATATCCAGCTTTGCAAATCCCGCAAGTTTTTCACACGTCCCCCCGCCACCTTTAAATGCGTATGCGGGAGAAGAAATCGATACAACGCCACAATTTGAAGGATCTCCCGGGGAGCCAAGGGCGTCATCGTCCCCAGCGGTGTCCCGGGAATCGGATGCAGAAAGTTCAGCGGCACCATATCCACCCCCAGCCCCCGCAGTTCCATCGCCATATCAATTCGGTCCTCGAGGGTCTCTCCGATTCCGAAAATGCCGCCCGCACAGACCTTCAGTCCCGCCTTCAGAGCAGCCCGAATCGTTGCAACCCGCTCCTCGTACCGATGGGTCTTTACAATATTCGGGAAATGCCGCTCGGATGTCTCCAAATTATGGTTGTAGCGTTCCACACCCGCGGCAGCCAGCCGCTGCATTGCCTTTTCATCCAGTATCCCCAGCGCCGCACAGACCCGAATGCCAAACTCCTGACGAAGCCGGCGGATAATCCTCTCCAGCCGATGGAGCTCAACCTCAGGAATTGAACGGCCGCTGGTAACAATTCCAAAATGACTGACCCGGCAGGCCTTGGCCTGCGCCGCCGCCGAGAGAATCTCTTCCTCCGTCAGAAGACGCGGCTTTTTATCCACGGCCGTATCATAATGAACTGATTGGGCGCAAAACGCACAATCCTGACTGCACCCGCCCAGCCGCCCCGGCACGATCGAACACAGATGCACCGTTTCCCCGAAAACATGCCGCCGAATCCGGTCCGCCCAATATAACAGGTCCTCGAAGTCCGTCCGGCCCGCCTGAACCAGTTCAACGGCCTGCTGACGGTTCAGCATCCCGCCGGACAGAACATATTCCGCATACGACTGAATCAGCTCATTCATTCCAAATCTTCTCCAAATACACTTCAAGCGGAAGCGCACATCTCCGAAAATCCTCTGCTTTCAAGGTTACCGTCTTCCATCTCGGACTGCGCTGCACCGCAAATGTCCGATATACACCCGCCTCAACAGCCAAAAAAACAAATCGTCTGCCGTCCTTCGCAAACACCTCCAGACCATCCGTGTCCACATCCGGCTGTTTCAGACAAAAAACAAACACAAAAACCGCCCGGGAGCCCGGATAATGCCGGACAAACACATCCTCCCATTGCTGCAAAGCCTGTAAATCCTGCTGTGTCGTCCATCCGTCCAGCCCGCGCCGTCCGACCAGGGACTCCCCCTCAAATGTCCGCCCCTTCACTTCCGCCAAAATCGGCACAGCCCCCTCGGGACAAAGCAGATAGTCAAACCGCTTCTGGGGTCCTTCCGGCACCGACCGATGCCCCTGCGGCACGGCCCGATACGAGATTCTCCGCTCCGCCAGCCAGGTCTCAAAAGCCGCTTCATAAAGATTCGGTGACCCCACCGGTGTCGGAACCGCTCTTCGATTCTTTCCCGCCATCAGAAGAAAAAGATACCCTGTCCTTCCTCAAAATACAATTGACAACCGGACCTCCTTTTTCTGTATAATTCACCGCCTCAATCAAAGAAACGGTTTAACAAAGGAAAACAAGATGAAAACGATACTCCTTCTGACGATTTCGAATATCTTTATGACGTTCGCCTGGTACGGCCACCTGAAATTCAAGGACAAACCGATTGTGATTGTGATTCTGTGCAGCTGGCTGATTGCCTTTCTCGAATACTGCTTTCAGGTGCCGGCCAACCGTATCGGGCACGGCATCTTCACCGCCGCCCAGTTAAAAACCATTCAGGAAGTCATCACTCTGCTGATATTCTGCGGGTTTTCCATTCTATATCTGAAGGAGCCGCTGAAGTGGAATTATCTTGTCGGATTTGCTCTGATTATCGCCGCTGTGTTTTTTATCTTCAAAAAATGGTAAAAAGAGAGCGGATTACACCCGCTTCAGGGAAGCGAGAAACTCGTCTGTGGCGACTTCTTCCTGTCGGCCGCTCTTCATTTCTTTAACTACCAATTTCCCGGCGGTGTACTCCTGGCCCAAAATAACCGCCCGCTCGGCCCCCGACTGGTCGGCCTGTTTTAACTGCTTGCCCAGATTCCCGCCCTTATAGCTGAAATCACAGGCCCAGCCCGCCAGACGAATCTGCGCCGCCAGCCGCACCGCCTCCGAGGCCCACTGCTCTGCGGCAAACACCACATAATAATCCAGCCGGCGGGTCGGCAGATTCTCATCCTTCAAAAGCCCCTTTTCCCGCAAGAGAATCTCGAGAACACAATCACCCATCCCCATCCCCGTCGCCGATACGGCCGGCCCCCCGAAATCCTTGAGCAGATTGTCATAGCGGCCGCCTCCGCAAATCGCCCGCAGCGACGCCCCTCGGTCATAAATCTCGTACACCACGCCGGTATAATACGCCAGTCCCCGAACCACCCCGATATCAAACTGGACATAATCGCCGATTCCCATCAGGTTCAGCAGCGAAAACAGCCGACGCAGCTCCTCCATTGCATCCTTCCCTTCCGAGGTTTTCGGCTCCAGTTCATCCAGACTTCGGCTGTTCATTATCTGCAGAATCCGCCCGCGCGTCTGGTCCGACGGCACCGCCTCCTGAAGCATCGCTTCAAACACCTCCGTCGGCACTTTGGCCTTCTTGTCCAACACCCCGTAAATGGCTGTAAGCTGCTCCGAAGACGCCCCAGCTTCCTCCAGCAGGGCCGCCAGCAGCCGCCGGCTCGAGAGCCGCACCACAATATCCTGCGCCGTCAGCCCGGTCGAACGAAGATAATCCACCGCACAAAAGATGACCTCTGCATCCGCCAGCACATCCTCCGCCCCGACGATATCCAGATTCCACTGGAAAAACTCCCGCAGACGCCCCTTCTGGGGCCGCTCCGCCCGGCAAAGCCGCGGCACGGAAAACCATTTGATCGGACGCGGCAGCGTATGAATCTGCTGATTGACCATTCGGGCCAGCGTCGGCGTCATCTCCGGACGAATCGCCAGCTGCCGGCCGCCCCGGTCCGTCAGTGAAAACAGCTGCTCAACGATTTCTTCGCCGCTTTTGATTTGATACATCGAAAGATATTCAAAAATCGGGCCGTCATATTCCTCAAAGCCGCTTCGGCAGGAGGCCGCCTTCCATCCTTCGACAATAAAATTGCGCACCGCCATCTGCGGCGGATAAAAATCCCGTGTTCCTTTGACCGGCGGTATCTTCACGAGCGACCCTTTCGCCGAACGGTTTTTCTGGCTTTCTTCCTGTCCGTTTCTATCTTTTCGAGCCGTTTTAGCACATCGGACCCGAAACGCTTCTGCATATACTCAACCATCTGTTCATCATGGAGGAAATGCAGTTTGTACCCATACTCGCTGCTGGTTTTTTCACAGTTCCGCGTATGGTACGTTCGGCAGATGCGCGGACGCAGCGGATACTGGCGGCACCGATTGTTTCGGGTCAGATATCTGCAGCGATTGTCCACCTGAAGGTACCAATCGCCTTTTTCCACAAAAACGGAAACGCCCCGATGGCTCAGATACCAGCGGATATCATCATAATCCTTCCAGGTTTTGGGCGTATCAATCGGCAGGGCAAAATACCGGCAGCACAAGCCGTTGCAGTCGCAGCAATCCGCCCCTTCTGTTTTCTTCTTCTTTTTGCTTTTTTTCTGAACCGGCACAATCCGCTCCGTTTTGCTGAAGACTCACTCAGAAACGCGGATTATACCACCCCCGCCCGCCCCGTCAAGAATACCGCTTTTCGGAACGGCCTTGACAGAATTGCAGTCGGGGACTATTGTCTTCTCCAAACGGGCATTTACTTTCGATTGAGGAAATCCGGGTATGACAGCACAGCCGTCTTCGCATTCGACCCACACCGGTTCGTCCGGAACTTCCACTATCTCGCAGATTCTCATTCCTCTGGCGGCCCTTGTGATTATCATTGCGGGTCTGCGGGCGGCTGTCTCCATCATTGTGCCGTTCCTGATGGCCGTCTTTCTGGCCATTATCGCCACACCGGCTCTTTTCTGGCTCCAGAAGAAGCGGATTCCCACCGGTCTTGCCGTCTTTATCCTCTCCGCCGTCATTCTGATTGCCGGCCTGCTCCTGGGAGCCCTGCTGGCCGCCACCATTGCCGATTTTACCCGCGCTCTGCCGGAATTTGAAAAAAATCTCCAGAAAACCATCGTGGAATGGACGGAATGGTTTTCGCCTTCGCCCGTTTCCGACAGCAGCCCGTCCGGCGAAGAATCCATTGGCCGCCGAGCCGAGGAAAAAGTCCATGCAATCCTCCGTCTGATTCAAAATTCCATCCAGCGGTATATCCATCCGAACGAAATCGTAAACATCCTCAAAGACCTGCTTTCTCAGCTGGGCGGCATTCTGACCAACGGCTTTCTCATCTTCCTGACAACGGTTTTTATTCTGCTGGAGGCCTCCATTCTGCCGGCCAAAATCCGAGCCGCTATGCAGCAGTCGCCCCAGACCTTTGAAAATCTTGCCCGAATGGCCGACGATGTCAAACGCTACCTGGCCATCAAAACCGCCATCAGTCTGCTGACCGGCCTGCTGATTACCATCTGGCTGATTGTTTTGAAGGTCAATTATGCTGTCCTGTGGGGGCTGATTGCCTTTTTGCTGAATTTTGTCCCGACTATCGGCTCGCTGGTGGCCGCTGTGCCCGCCGTCCTGATGGCCCTCCTCCAGGGCGGCCCCGGTACCGCCCTTCTGACGGCTTTGGGCTATTTAGTCGTCAATGTAGTGCTCGGAAATTTTATTGAACCGCGAATGCTCGGCAGACACCTGGGACTGTCCGTGCTGGTGGTTTTCCTGTCTTTGGTTTTCTGGGGCTGGATTCTGGGGCCCTTCGGGATGCTGCTGGCCGTTCCCCTGACAATGCTGGTCAAAATCATCCTCCAGAGCCGTCCGGACACCCAATGGCTGGCCACCCTGCTCGGTTCTGAAAAACCGTCACTGCCGACCGGCAAAAAATAAACCGCCGCCGTGCCCTTTGTTTCTTTGGTCTTTTCCTACAGGCAGGCGATATTCAGTTCCCGGGCCGCTTTGGTCTCATCCAGCCGTCCGACCGGCGTTGTCATCGGAGCAGCCTTGAGGGTTTCCGGCTCTGTTCGGGCTTTTTGTGCAATCGCAATCATCGCCTCGATAAACGCATCCAGCGTCTCTTTGCTTTCGCACTCCGTCGGCTCAATCATCAGCGATTCTTTCACAATCGTCGGGAAATACATCGTCGGCGGATGAAAGCCCGCATCAATCAGCGCCTTGGCGATATCGAGGGCGTGAATGCCGCTTTCTTTGACCTGGCGGGCCGCACTTAACACACACTCATGCTTGCAGATGCCCGGATGCGGCAGGTCGTAATACGGTTTCAGTTTTTCCTTAATATAATTGGCATTGAGCACGGCGTTTTCCGCCACCCGCTCCAGCCCCTCCCGGCCCAGCATCAGCAGATACACATACGCCCGCAGAATGACCCCGAAATTACCGTAAAACGGCGCGATATATCCGATCGACTTGGGGCGATTGTACTCCAGCGCATACGTCCCGTCCTCGCGTTTGACCACAACCGACACCGGCAGATAATCCACAAGTTTTTCCACCACCCCGACCGGACCGGCGCCGGGCCCGCCCCCGCCGTGCGGCGTTGCAAAGGTCTTGTGCAGATTCACATGGACAATATCGAAGCCCAAGTCCCCCGGCCGCACCTTGCCGACAATCGCATTCAGATTCGCCCCGTCATAATAGGCCAGTCCATCGACGGAATGCACCAGCTCGCAAATCTCCTTGACATGCGGATTAAACAGCCCCAGCGTATTCGGGCAGGTGAGCATAATGCCCGCCGTCTCTTCGTCCAGCATCGCTTTCAGCGCCGACAGCGACATACACCCGTGCTCATCGCTGGGCACCGTCTTAACCGTATAGCCCGCAATCGCCGCACTGGCCGGGTTCGTCCCGTGGGCACTGTCCGGCACCAGCACCGTCGTTTTGTGATTGCCCCGGTCGCGGTGATAGGCCGCCATCATCATAATCCCCGTCAGCTCCCCGTGAGCGCCGGCCATCGGCTGCATCGTAAACGCCGCCATCCCGCAGATTTCCCGCAGCATCAGGTCCGTCTCATACAGCACCTCCAGCGCCCCCTGCGTGAGCATTCCGCCGCCCCGCAGCTGCGGCAGAAGCGGATGCAGATGCGCAAAACCCGGATACGACGCAATCCGCTCGCAGACCTTCGGGTTGTATTTCATCGTGCACGAGCCCAGCGGATAAAAATTCGTATCCACACCGTAATTGCGCCGCGACAGCTCTGTAAAATGCCGCACCACATCCAGTTCCGACAGCTCCGGCAGGGCCGCCGGCTGCGCCCGCAGGTATTCTTTCTTCAGATGAATGCTCGTCGGCACATCCGATTTCGGAATCCGCAGGCCCCGCCGTCCCGCCGCACTTTTTTCAAACACCAATTTCATCGCCTTTTCTTTCCTTTGTTTATGCCGCAGCGGTTTTATAAAATCGCCTCCAGCTCTTCGGCCAGCATTCCGATTTCCTGTTTGGTGCGCTTTTCCGTCACCGCAATCAGCAGCGAATTGTTCATCCCCCTGTAATAGCGGCTCAGGGGGAATCCCGCCGCATACCCCCGCTCAATCAGTTTGGCCGCCGCCTCCGCCGCCTCGCACGGCAAATCCAGCACCATCTCATTAAAAAACCACTGGGCCGGAAAATGCGGCCGCACCCCGGGAATCGCCGTCAGCCGCTGATAGGCATAACTGGCCTTGTCTGCACACAGCTGCGCCGTCTCCCGAAGTCCCTCTTTGCCCAGCAGACACAAATACACCAGCGCCGTGAGGGCACAGAGCGCCTCATTGGAACAAATATTCGAGGTCGCCTTGTCGCGGCGAATATGCTGCTCCCGCGCCTGAAGCGTCAGCACAAATCCGCGCCGCCCCCGGGCATCGGTCGTCTGCCCGACAATTCGTCCGGGCATCTGACGCACATACTCCTTCCGCGTCGCCATAAAGCCCAGATACGGCCCCCCGAAGCACATCGGCAGCCCCAGACTCTGCCCTTCCCCCGTTACAATATCCGCTCCCATCGCCCCCGGGGCCTTCAAAATCCCCAGCGAAATCGGATAGCAGGAGACAATCAGCAGCGCCCCTTTCGAATGCGCCGCCTCGGCCAAATCCGTAAAATCATCGATGCACCCGAAAAAGTTCGGATTCTGCACAATCACCGCGGCGGTCTGCTCATCGAGGGCCCTGCGGATCGCCTCCCGATTGGCCAGCCCGCCGGCGTTTTCCGTTTCCGTCAGCTCAATCTTCAGATTCCGCGTATAGGAATGCAGCATCACCCGATAAATGGGATTGACCGAATCATCCACAATCACCTTGTTGCGGCGCGTCAGCCGAAGCGCCATCATCATCGCCTCATACAGCGCCGTTCCCCCGTCATACAGCGAGGCATTGGAGGCCTCCATCTCCGTCAGCCGGCAGATGACGGACTGAAACTCATAAATCGCCTGAAGCGTGCCCTGCGACACCTCCGGCTGATACGGCGTGTAGGCCGTATAAAATTCGCTTCGGCTTGTCAGGGCATACACTGCCGCCGGAATGAAATGGTCATAAAACCCGCCGCCCAGAAAACAGGTCAGATGGATAAAATTCTTGGAGGCAATCGACGCCAGACGGCTGCGCACCTCCTGCTCGCTTAAGCCCTCCGGCAGATTCAGCGGTCTGCACCGCAGTGACGGCGGGATATCGGAAAACAAATCCTCCGGCTTGAGCCCAATCTCCGCGAGCATTTGAGCCCGCTGCTGGTCCGTATGGGAAATATAAGGCATCCTGTCCTCAAGAAAAAAGGGGCAAAAAGAATCGGTCCAAACGTGCGGCTACTCTGCTTCCGTCTCCAAAAACTGCTTGTATTCCCTGGCATCCATCAGATCCTCAAATTCCGACGGATTGGAGGCCTTGATTTTAATCAGCCAGCCCTCCTCATAGGGGTCCTCCTTGAGCATGTCCGGATTATCCGCCGCCGCCCGATTGACCTCCACAATCTCACCGCCCAGCGGGGCATACAAATCGGAAGCCGCCTTCACAGACTCCACCACCCCGAACGTGCCTCCCTGTTCGACCGTATCTCCCACCTCCGGCAGCTCCAAATAAACGATATCCCCCAGCTGCTCGAGGGCGTAACTGCTCAAACCGACGGCAAAAACTCCCCTGCCTTCGTCTTTGGCCCATTCATGGGTCCTTAAGTATCTGGCTTCCGGGTCAATCATTCTGCAAACCTCCGATATCAAATCAAAAATATCGTCGTTTTTTACACCACCGCAAACGTAACGGGGCCGCAGGAATTGTCAAGATTTCTTTTTACAACCTCGGCCTCGACCCGCCGCCCCCGCAGGTCAATCTCAATCAAAGCCCCCGCCCCCAAAGGCCCTTCCAGCATCGCCAGACCGATGGCACGCTGGGCCGTTTGACCGGAAAAATGGGCCTCCCATCCCGCCCCATGACCGCAGTGATGCGGGCAGGACACTTCTCGCGGCACCCAGTACGGCACGACCGTGCCGCTGGTGACACGTCCGATTTCCCGCAGACCCTGGAAAACCGCTGCCCCGGCCCGTACGACCCCCTTGCCGAGAACACGAAACGCGCAGAGCCCTTTTTTTAAAGTTCGGCTTTGCTCCTCGAGGGCCTCCCGGCCGATAAAACGACGTTCCGGGTCTTTTAAGTTCACCCCAACCTTTGCCGCCGGACAGGCCAAAATTGGAATCTCCTGTCCCATCACATCCCGGCCGTATTCATGCCCATACAGCGGCAACGACGCCTCCAGACGAAGCGTATCCCGAGCCCCCAATCCAACCGGACAAGCCCCCCTCTCTAAAAGCAGACACCAGAGCCCCTCCGCTGCCTTAGCAGGAACAAACAATTCAAAACAGACCGGTTCCCCCGTATAGCCCGTCCGCCCGACAAGCACCTCACAGCCGGCAATGCGAACCGCCCCGAGCGCATTTCGCTTCGGTTCCGGCAGCTGCCCCCCTTCCAGCACCCCCGAAAGAATGTTTTCAGATTGGGGGCCCTGAAGGGCAATCATGGCCAGCTCCTCGCTGACATTTTTGAGCTGAATCCCCCCACCCATTTCTCCGGCCTTTCGCCGCAAATATTCCCAGTCCTTATAGGTATTGGCCGCATTGACAACCAGGATCCACTGTTCCGGCGAAAAACGATACAGATAGGCATCGTCAATCGCCCCCCTGTCTCATCCGCCAGCAGGGTATAATGAGCCCGCCCGACCGGCAAAGCTCCCGCATCATTGGTTAGAACCCATCGCAAAAACTCCAGTGCCCGCCGGCCCGTGATTTCAAAACGCCCCATATGAGATACATCAAACAAACCGGCTGAACGCCGCGTCTCCAAATGTTCCTGCAGAATCCCCTTCTGGTACTGTACCGGCATATGCCAGCCGGCAAAATCCACCAGACGTCCTCCGCATTCCAGATGGCAATCATACAAAACCGTCCGCTTCACAACTCAGCCCTGCCTTTCCGCAATCCGAAATCTTTCCAATCGGACAAGACCTGCAAGTTTCGGACATTCTATACAGATTTTCCGCATCGGCAAATCGAAAAATCAAACCTTTCTCTTCTTGTATGCCGATGGTTTACAAAAGCCGCCTTATCGGTTAAATTGGAAAATCAAAAATCAAAACCTAAAAAACGGACCACAAAAAATGGACGAGTTTGTAATTGAACCTTCTTCGAGAATCAAACGGCTGCCGCCGTATTTGTTCGGACGCTTAAACGCCCTTAAACTCGAAAAACGCCGGCAGGACATCGACATCATCGACCTCGGCATGGGCAACCCGATGGACGGGGCACCGGACCTGGTCATCGACAAACTCTGCGAGGCTGCGCGCGACCCGCGCAACCACCGCTACAGCGCCTCCAAGGGCATCTTCAATCTCCGCCGCGAGATGGCCCTTAAATACGAGCGAAAATGGAATGTCTCCCTCGACCCGGAAACCGAAGTCCTCGCCTGCATCGGCTCCAAAGAGGGCTTCAGCCATATGTGTCTGGCAATGCTCGGCCCGGGTGATACGGCTGTCGTGGCCGACCCGGCCTTCCCCATCCACATTTACGGCGTCGCTCTGGCCGGCGCGAATGTCATCACCGTCCCGCTGGGCAATGACCAGAAGTTTCTGGATACCATTGCGATGGTCTGCGAGCACCTGTTCCCGCGGCCCAAACTGCTGATTCTCAATTATCCGCATAACCCAACCGGAATGACCGTCGAGGAAGGATTCTTTGAAACCGTTGTGGATTTGGCCAAGCGTTTCCAAATCGCCGTCATTCACGATTTCGCCTACGGAGAGACCTGCTTTGACGGCTACAAAGCCCCCAGCTTCCTGTCCGCCAAGGGCGCCAAAGACGTCGGCGTCGAGTTCACCACGCTCAGCAAGCCCTATGGAATGGCGGGCTTTCGAATCGGGTTTGCCGCCGGCAACCGAAAAATGATTGAGGCCCTGGCTACGATTAAGGGCTATTACGACTACGGCATCTTCCAGCCCATCCAAATCGCCAGCATTATCGCGATGCGTCATTGCGACGACCACATCCGAATTCAAAACGAAAAATATCAGGCCCGACGCGATATCATTTGCGAAGGCCTCAAACGAATCGGGTGGGAAGTGGATGTCCCCCGCGCTTCGATGTTTGTTTGGACGAAATTTCCCGTCGAACATTCCAAAGGGAAAGGCAGCATCGATTTTGCGATGGAGCTGCTCGAAAATGCATATGTCGCCATGGCCCCCGGCCGCGCCTTCGGAGAAAACGGCGAATACCACATGCGCATCGCCCTGGTGGAGAACGAACACCGGCTTCGTCAAGCCGTTCGGAATATCGGACGCTACCTTCAGGGCAAACCCGTCCCCGGAAAACGACGGAAACAGATGCAGATTCCTTAGACGGCCCTGTCGGCTCCATTTCCGCATCAGCATTTTTTTCGAAGGGCCGCCCTCGGCACGTCCGAAAAAAACGCCGATATGAAAGAGAAAAAACTTTTTTGATTTTTGAAAATTTTTCTCTTGACTCCAAACCGTCAATCTGGTTAAATACCAGTATCATCCAATTTGGGGAGGTCGAGGAAAGAGAAGCAGGATCATTGAAAGTGCCGAGTGAACGTGTTTTGACCCTGCACCTTTTTTTGACAAGGTTTTGTCTGCGGATGTAAGGACACATCTTACCGTTCGAAGTGGGGAGGATAGGACGCTTTCTTAGAGGAAGAGGAAACACGAGCCGGAGAGAGTCTGCGCCTGTTTTGAACAGTGCAACCCTTTCCGCACAAAACGGTGTGGTGCTCGAATTCGCCGGCGTGCGGCGGGTTCGAGTAAAAATAGCGTGTGTGTGTGGTGCAGTGTGCGTTTTGTGTGTGTTTCAGGAAGTGTGTGTGCAGTTTGCAGTCTGTGCAGTCGAACGTGTTAAATTCTTTCTTTAAGGGGAGACACTATGAAACCGATTCTAAGGCAATGCTGGATCGTTCTTCTGGCGTTGCTGGTTTCACCCATCGCTTTCGCAGGGATCACTGACGGAAGCACCCTCTATGCCTCTCTAAGTGACACCTTTGTGCCGGGTTCAGGCACAGGAGCCGCCGAGGTACTCAGCCGGGTTTATCTGGCCGGCGAAGAACACAACTACCAAGGCAATTACATCTACACCTATCTCTACACCTATCTAATCTCCGATGCATGCGTCAATCTCAGCTTTTTCTCCGTGGAGATATTACCAGACGTGGAGATTCTTGCTTATGGATGGGATGTAGACGGCAAAACTCCTTTTGTCTGGGAATCGGTCAATGACCCTGTCGAAAGCACAAATGACCCTGTCGAAAGCACAATTAAAAGCATTGAGGCGTTCTTCAAGAACCCCCTCAAGCCGGGTGACACCTCCGCAACGCTTTGGTTCATCAGTCCCCAAAAGCCCACTGAAGCAGACGGTTCATTAGCCGGTATTACAGCCGGTCAATACAATTTCCTGGTCGGCAAGGTACTCACGCCAATTGTCCCGGAACCGATGACCGCACTGCTTCTGGCTGCAGGGAGCCTGCTGAGCCGTTTTTCTCGAAAGAGAAACGCTGAATGAATGATGAACAGCATCCTCGACGAAACAATCCAAACTCTAAAAGTGAGAAGGTCATTGATATGACCCGAATCAAAACGACTTGTTTATGGCTCTTTCTTACAGGGATGCTTGCCGCCAGCCCGGCGGCGCAGGCAGCCCTTACCTACCTGCCGGACAGTTCTTATTACTCCGGGAAAACGTACTACAACGTCAATCTCGGAAACGGTCAGGTCCTCAGCGGACGCATTGAATTCGCCGTGTACGACACCTCCGCTTATCCGAGCGAATTCACAGGAACGGCCCCCGGAACCGGACGCTACATCTATGCGTACCAAATCTTCCACAACTCCGGCAGTTCCAATGCCGCTCTGACCGCGTTTGTGATTAAACAGATTGGCGACGGGGCTATTCCCGCCGACAATCCAAACAGTTACATCGGCACGAACAATACCGTCTCCGGCGTGGATGCCTCCTCGGCTTTTTTCAATGTCAGCCGAACGGAGGGCAACTGGCTGTTCGAAACCCAGAACATCCAGGCGGGGGAACATTCCGTTTTCCTGCTGGTCCGGAGCAACAGTCCGATTCAAGTCGGAACCTATAATTTGTTCCCGCCGGAGGATGAGGGTATTCCCGTCCCCGGCAATGAAGACAACGGCAATCCGATTCCTGAACCGGCAACTCTGCTGATTCTTAGCATCGGATTGGCCTCGGCGGCCGTCCGAAAAATCCATTAATCCCGACAAATGCCAACGAATGTTCCAAACTTACAATCGGCTGGGGAGACCCAAATGTCCGAAAAACGGAAAACAGCATTCAACCAAGGGATGAAGGGATTCGCGCTGGCGGTTCTGCTGGCTGCAGCGGCCGCTGCGTTCGCAGCCGACACGGATGAGAACGGTTATGCCGTGCTGATTGAACAAAGTCCGATTCACGCAGGAACGGTTAACCCCGGCTTGGGCGTCCACAAACTGGCGGTCGGCGCCACCGTAACGCTGACGGCGATGCCCAAGCCGGGCTATCGTTTCCTTTACTGGCTCGGCGATGTAAGCAACCCGGCCAGTATGGCAACCCAAATGCGTGTGGACGCCCCTAAAATCGTCATCGCCGTCTATGAGCGAGACGAATTTGAAATCCCCCTCGAAGTCAGCCGTTCATTGCCGGCGGGCGCCCCGCAGGGGGGAGCCGTTCAGACTCCTCTGGCGGTCGGTGGCGGCGGGGAAATGATGACCTACTATCCGGAAATGGAGTACGCTTCTTACACGTGGCCCAACCTGCCGGAAGAAGAAAATGACCCCTTCCCTGTTCCCGGGGACAACCCGGATCAGGATTTTCCGGTACCGGGGGATAATCCGATTTCAGAACCAACAACAGTGTGTCTGTTAGCTGCCGGGACTGTTCTGCTTCGACTCAAACGCGTATCAGGATAGACCTGCAGGCCAGGAAAGCAAACAACGAACTTATGATACGTTCTACACTGGAGCGTTAACAAGGAAAAGACACACGTTCGTTAGCACTGGAGGAGGTGTTGTGAATATGGCCGAGTGTCCCCGGACACTCGGCTATATTCGTTTGTCTATAAGCCCTTTTATATTAAAGACTTAAAAATTTCATCCCGAAAACCGTTCAAAAAAAACAGTTTTCGAAACAAACCCCCCTTTTCATACGTCTATCTTCCCGGGACAGGGCCTCCAGCAAACCTTGTCTATTCATCAAAGTCTATAAATATAAATAAGGAAGATGCCTCAGAAATTGAGAAAAAGCAGGGAATACACGTGCGAACAAAAATAGGCCAAATTCTTTGTCAACAAGGACTTATAAACGATTCACAACTGGCTGCCGCTCTCGAGTCTCAAAAACGCTCTCGAAAAAAAATCGGCCAGATTCTCCTTGAATCTGGAACCATCACAAACCGGCAGCTCATCGAATGCCTTGTCGAACAAGTTGGCATTCCGAAAAGGAATCTGGATGACATCTCAATAAAACCGGATGTTCTTCAGAAAATACCTCCGGAAATAGTCACTCAGTACAACGTTCTTCCTCTCGAACAAAGCAACGGCCGACTGACCGTGGCAATGGCCGACCCCTTCAACACGGAAGCCCTTCAAAACCTTCGGCTGGTTACCGGATGCAGCATCAGCCGCTGCTACAGCAGCCCGATGGAACTGGAGAAGGCCATCCTGAAATATTACGGCAGCAACGTCGCACGGATGCTCAAAGACCTGGCCCCCGCCGACAAGGGCTCTGCCGCCGAAATCGAAACCAACGGGGAACTGACACCTGCCAAACTCCACGAACTGGCCCGCGAACCCTCCCTGGTGAACCTGGTCAATCTGATTATTCTCGAAGCCATCGAGGCACGCGCCAGCGATATTCACATTGAGCCGTTCGAAAACTCCGTCAAAATCAAATACCGCATCGACGGCATGCTCATTGAAAAATCCGCCTCTCCCAAACGGCTTCAGGCGGCCATTCTTTCCCGCATCAAAATCATGGCCAATATGAACATCGCTGAGCGGTTTATCCCGCAGGATGGGCATATTGAGTTTCCGACCGCCCGCGGCAAAATCGATATCCGAGTCTCCACCGTCCCCAGCATCTTCGGCGAATCCGTGGTCATGCGTCTGTTGGACCGCAGCACCGCCCTGATTCCGCTGGAAGACCTCGGGATGGACAAAGAGACCCTCAAGGGATTCACCCACTGCCTGACGAAGGCCCACGGGATTGTGCTGGTGACCGGCCCGACCGGCAGCGGAAAAACCACGACGCTCTATGCCGCCCTGAACAAAATCTACGACCCGAGCCTGAAGATTATTACGATTGAAGACCCGGTGGAATATCAGCTGGAAGGCATCATCCAGATGCCGGTGAACCCCCGCCGCGGACTGACTTTCAGCCGGGGGCTTCGCCATATCCTCCGCCAGGACCCGAATATCATCATGGTCGGTGAAATCCGCGACCGCGAAACCGCCGACATCGCCATTCGGGCCGCCCTTACCGGCCATTTGGTCTTCTCCACGCTTCACACCAACGATGCCGCCGGAGCCGTCACCCGGCTGATTGATATGGGCGTGGAACCCTTCCTGCTGGCCAGCTCCCTTGAAGGTGTTTTGGCACAGCGGCTCGTGCGGAAGATTTGCCCCTTCTGCAAAGAACGCTACACCCCCGACCCGCATCTGCTCGAAACGCTCACCAACTCCATCTCCATCGGGCCTGATGCCGTTCTTTACCACGGACGCGGCTGTGAAGAGTGCAGCCAGACCGGAATGAAGGGCCGAATCGGAATCTTTGAACTGCTGCGCATCACGGAACCTCTGCGAAAACTCATCGCCCAGCGGCCCACAACCGACCAAATCCTCCAAGCCGCACCCGAGGACCATACGTCCATGCGTCACGACGGAATCCAGAAAATCCTCAAGGGCATCACAACTCCGGAAGAGGTTTTGCGCGTCACACAGGGAATGGAAGAAGAAGACCGCGCCGAAAGCAGCGGTACCGCCCCTGTCGAAACTTCATAAAAAAACAGGAATCTTCGGATGATTCGGTTTTCGTACAAGGCAGTTTCAAAGGAAGGCACACCCGCCGCCGGCATCATTGAAGCCGTGGATAGAAAGAGTGCAATCTCCCTGCTGGCCCAGAAGGGACAGTTTGCCCTCGAAATCCAGGAAGCCGTGCCGGGCGCAGCCCCTCAGGCGGCCCCCCTGCAGGAAACACAGCCCCTTTTTGTCTCAAACCGAATCAGCAGCCGAGATATTCTTCTGGTCACTGAACAAATCACCACGGCGCTGCGGGCCGGACTGCCGATTCTCCAGACCCTCGAAATTGTCGCCCAGCAGCAAAACAAACTGCCCATCCGGCGGATTCTCGAACAGCTGGCTCAGGCCGTCCGTTCCGGACGCTCCTTGTCCGAAGCCATGGCCGAATACCCTGCTGTTTTTCCCGCCTTGTACCGTTCGATGGTCCAGGTCGGCGAAACCGGCGGCATCCTCGAAGACACCATGCAGCAGCTGGTCCGGCTGCTGTCCCGTGAACACAAAATCCAGTCCAGCTTCAAAAACGCCTCGGCCTATCCGATTTTTGTCCTGACGGTCGGACTGATTTCCATCATTGTGATCCTGGTCTGGATTCTTCCCCAGCTGATTGAAGCCCTGGGCACGGAACCGTCTGCGCTGCCCCTGCCGACGCGAATCCTGATGGGCACCAGCCATTTTCTGCTCTATTACGGCTGGCTTCTGGCTGCCGGACTGACCGCGGCTCTTTATGCCTTCCTCCGCTGGAAACGCACAGACGAAGGCCTGCTTCAATGGGATGCCTTCAAACTGCGGGTTCCGCTGCTGGGACCGGTTCTCCGAACCCTTTCCGTCGGCCGTTTCGCCCGGACCCTCGGCTCCCTGACCAAATGCGGCATCCCCATCCTCGAAGCCCTTCGCGTCGTCCGCGATACCCTCGGCAACGAGGTGCTTGCCCGGCAAATCGACCATGTCTGTGAGGAGGTCAAAGCGGGCAGCGACCTGGCACGACCGTTGGGGCAATCCGGTCTGTTTGACCCTCTGCTGGTTCAAATCGTTTCCATCGGTGAACAAACCGGCAAGCTCGATGAAATGCTCCTGCAGGCCGCCGATACCTTCGACGAACAGGCCGATTCCACCCTGCAGCGGTATATGTCGCTCGTGCCGGCCCTGCTGATTCTGATGCTGGCTGCCGTTATCTTTTTCCTGATCGCCGCCACCCTCCTGCCCGTCATTGGAATGGATTTAAGCGTCTTCAGCCGTTAGCGATGAAACAAGGAAAGGAACCCAAAAAAATGAAGCGAAAACAAAAAGGATTTACCATCATTGAACTGCTGGCTGTGGCGATGATTATCGCCCTGCTGGCGGTTTTTGTCGTTCCGCGGGCCTTTCGGGGACTGGGCAAAGCCAAACAGGACATTGCCCGGGGCAAAATGGCCATCATCGAACAGGCCATCGCCCAGTTTCAGTATGACTGCGGACGCCTGCCTGCCGGCAGCGAAGGACTCGAAGCCCTTCTGACCGCCCCGCGGGATGTGGAAGACAAATGGGCCGGCCCTTACCTCAAACAGTCCGAAATCCTCGACCCATGGGGACGTCCTTATCTCTACATCGAACCGGGCACCATTAACGTCGGCAGCTACGACCTTATCTCCCTCGGTGCCGACGGTGTGGAAGGCGGAGAAGGCGAGAATGCAGATATTGTCAATGACTAAATAATGAAAAAAACGCTTCAACAAAATGGTTTTACCCTGATTGAGCTGCTGGCCGTCGCGGCGGTCATCGCCGCTGCAGCCCTGGCAAGCACCGCCCTGATGCTCCGCAACCAGTCCAAAACCAGACTTCTTCAGGCGGCCCAGGAGATTGCCTTAACCGCCAAAGCCGCCCGCATCCAGGCCGTCCAGTCCGGACAGCCCTGCCGGCTCACTCTTGACCGCGAAAACAAAAAAGTCTCCATGCTGCCCTCTGAATCGCAGGAAAATCCCTCCGCATCAGCCCCGATAAAAACCGTCCAGCTGCCCAGCTCCGTTTCGTTCGAACAAATCCTAATTCTCAGCGACGAGCCGACCGATGCCCTTGAAATCGAATTTCAGCCGAATGGTTCCGCCAAAACCGCTGTCATCCAATTGTCAGACGGAAAAAATCAGGCCGCTGTCACCATCCATCAGATCACCGGACGGGTCAAAGTAACCTCCGGCGAGCTGACGACCCTTCTGCTGGATCGTGTGGATTTAGATGAGGAGCAATCCGCTGTCCAATGAGCACCAAAACCGTTCCATTTCGTTCCGGATTTAATCTGCTTGAGACCATTCTGGCCTCCTCACTGCTGGCCGGCGCTGTAATGACCCTCGGTGCCCTGAGCAGCCGAAGTGTTCAGACCGTCCGGCTCGATCAGGAAACCGAACGTGCCTGGGAGCTGGCCGACATGCAGCTTAAACTCATTGATGCCTACGGGGTCTCCGCCTTCCAGAAACTCGGGCAGTTCGCCGGGCAGTTCTCTCAGGATGAATCCTATTCCTGGCAGGCCGAAATCAAAGAACTCGATATACCTTATTTGTATTCCGTGGAAATTGTCGTTTCCTGGAAGTCCGGTTCGAAAGTCCATTCGATTCGCTGCCAAACCCGCTTCTGCGAACCGCCCGATACTCAGCAGACCTCCCCAACAACCGAATCGCAAACAACCCAGAGTGAAACCTCTTTATGAAAACACGCGGCTTTACATTATTGGAAGTACTTTTGGCCGCCGTTTTGACGGCGTTTGTGGCGCTGGTGGCCGTAGCGGGCCTCCGTTCCGTCAGTATGACGCGGACCACCATCGACCAGGCCTCCGAAGCCGCGGATGCCCTGCGATATGCCGCGGAAATCCTCGAACGCGATCTGGCCTCCGTCGCTCGAGACTCAGTCATCTTTGAGGCCATTGCCGCCGACCCCGCTATCGGTATGCCTCCTTCGCTGCGGATGCGGATTTATCAAACCGACCCAGCCCGTCCGAATTCCCCAGAATCCGATTTGTACGAGGTCGAATATTCCCTGCTCCAGTCCGAAGACAAGACCCTCTTTGTCCGTCGGATTTGCCCTCTGGTTGGTGTCGAAGTCGACCGGGAGGAAACCTCCGGCGGCATTCTGACCGTTTTGAGCGAATCCATTATCGACTTTCAGGCCCAGTACTTTGACGGCAGCCAATGGCTGGATTACTGGCTGACCGAAACCGAACTGCCTCAGCTGGTTTTAATCAACCTGCTGGCCGCCGACACCTCCCAAATGCAAAACACATCTCAGCCGTCTTCCGGCAAGGCGCCCAAAGTTTTACAAAGAACGATCTGGATGTTCTTCCCGGGACAGCCCCATCTCGGACAAAACACCTCGACGACGACAGCAACAACTCAAACAGATACCGCCGCTTCAGGAGAAACACAAACCGGTGTTCAGTAAAATCCGAACAATTCGGAAAAACGGTTCTGCCCTGGTCATCGTTCTGTGGCTGGTGATGCTGATGACTACCGTCGCCGTCGTCACCGCCCGAATGACAATGCTTGAAAGCCGCATCAGCCAGCTGGCGGTTGAACGCATCCGCTGCCGCTGGGCCGCCCGCGCCGGGATCGAAACCGCCCGGGCCCTGCTTCTGTCGGACGAGCGGGCCTCCGATACCCAACTCGATATCTGGGCTCAAAACGAGGCCGACCTCGTCGACGTCCCGCTCTACGGCTGCCGATTCACCGCCAAAGTTATCGATGAATCTTCCAAACTGAACATCAACACCGTCTCCGAAACCGCCCTGGCCTATCTGCCGGATATGACGCAGGAAATCCTCAGCAGCATCCTCGACTGGCGTGATACCGATGAAGAAATCCGCACGGACGGCGCCGAATCCGGATACTATCTGACCCTCCCAAACGGCTACTATTGCCGGAACGGTTCTTTCCAGACTGTCCGGGAACTCCTTCGCGTCAAAGGAGTCACCCGGGATATTTTCTACGGTCCCTCCTCGCCCGAACTGGCCTGGAGTGAAAACGAGGGATGGATGAATTACCTGACCTGCCATTCGGCCCAGCCCAACATCGACAGCCAAGGCAATCCGAAAATCGACATCAACCAGGCCCAGCGGGATGAACTGACCAGCTCGCTGTCCTTCAGCCGCAACGAGGCCCAGTGGATTCTGAACAACCGCCCCTTCCAGAACCTTGTCTCTCTAACGCAAAGCACCTCCACCTCCACCGCCGCGGCGTCTTCGGCTTCCACGACTGCCGGAACAGGAGGCTCTTCCGGTACCTCGTCCGGTTCATCTGCGGGCGGCTCATCCGCCGGCTCTTCTTCGGGACAAACCGGCAGACAATCCGGCCAGTCCGGCCAATCAGGTCAGTCAGGTCAATCCGGCTCTTCCCGGCAAAACAGCTCCGCCGGCTCCGGCCAGACCCAGGGTTCCTCCGGACGCACCGGTTCCGGTTCCTCCACGTCCGGCTCCGGCGGAACCGGTTCAACTCCAGGAACCAGCTCCTCCGGTTCCCAAAACCAGCAATCCTCCCGACAGTCCGGCACCGGCACATCCGGAACCTCTTCACGCACCGGCCAAAGCAGCACAACCGCCGCTTCCGCGACGTCAACCCGCACCGGCCAGCAAACCTCCGCCACAACGCCCTCCTGGCAAAGCGTTCTGGCCAATGCCGACCGCATCGGCTTCAGCAGCCAGACCGTTACCGCCGGCAAAGTCAACGTCAATACCGCCGGACTGATTGTGCTGACCGCCCTGCTGGAGGGGCAGCGGGACCTGGCTGAAAATATCATCACCTATCGCGAAGGACGGGCCGCGGGCTTTGAAACCCTTCAGGACCTGGCACAGGTCGAGGGAATGACCGAATCCGTCCTCCGGCAAATCATCGACTTCGTCGATGTCCGCTCCAGCGTCTTTTCCATTCAAAGCACCGCTGTTTCCGATGCCACCGGACAAAAATATACCATCGAGGTCATCCTCAATCGGGATGAACAAAACGGACGTGTCCTTTATTGGAGAGAACAATAGGAAAAGCAGGAGATTCAGGATTGACAGCCGAAAAAGAAAAAATCGATATGCCGAACACCTCCATCGGCCTGCGATGGTCCGCAGCTGATAACCTGATTCAGGTCGTACGGCTCCGCCGCAGCCCGCAGGGAATCGAGGTTCACGATTTCCGAACTGTTCCCCTCAACTCTTCCGTCTCCGAGTCCCTCCGCCATGCGATTCCGGCAAATCCCGGCGACGGTGCCCTCGCTCTGGCGGTCGGAATCGACTCGTCCTGTGTCGGATTCTACCGTCTGGAGGTGCCGTCTCTTCCGGCCCCGCAGCTGGTCGCCGTCGTCCGTACGCAGGCGGAAGGGTATCTGCCCCTTCCGGTTTCAGCCATGCGGCTGGCCTGGCGGATTGACAAAAACCTCTCCGAAAACCGCTGTATCCTGGCAGCCGTCAAAAATGACCTGTATGAACACGTTTCCAAACCGCTCCCTGCCGACGCTTCCGTGTCCATCGCTCCAGACCTGGTCGGACTGCTGACCGCCTGGCGGACCTTTTTCCATCCCGCCCCCGGACCGCAGGAAGCCGTCCTGCTCAAGCTCACACCCCATCAGGTCTCCGCCGTTCTTGCCGAAGAAGGCCGTCTTCTCGGCGCAGCCCGCATCGACATTGACCCGCAGGCCCCCCTCGAACTGCTCAAAACCGATCTCATTCAGATGCTCGAGTCTCTCACACCCCAAATCCGCTCCAGACCGATTTTCGTTCTCGATACGCAGGTCGAGCCTTTCCCGTCGCTCATCGATGACCTTCGGCAGGAGAACTTTCAGGTTCAGCCCTGCCGTCCTTCTCCTGAAAAAATAAAACGTCTGGCCCGTCTGACACCGGAAACCGCCGTCGACTGTCCGGAAGCCCTCGGCCTGGCTCTTTTGGCTCTGGACGGACAGACTATCGATTTCGACTTTACCATCGAAAAGACCGAACCGGCTCCTTCGCTTCGACAGCAGCTCTTCTCGGCCCCCGTCCGCCGAACCGCCCTCTCTATCCTGCTGGCCGTCCTCGTTGTAGTCCTCGGTCTTTATTGGAAAGACAAAACGGAGCTGCGCATCCTTCAGCGACAGCTCAGCACGGCGGAAAAAGGCCAAACTGCTCAGCAGATGCTCCAAATGATGGAGTTCCGTAAGCAGGTCGCCGCCGCCCGGCCGGATCTGCTTGAACTGCTGGATTTGCTCCGCCAGACCCAGCCCGAAGGCCTTCTGCTCGATCAGTTTCTTTTCGAACGCGGCAAACCCGTCGAACTGCGGGGAGTGGCCGCCAGCTATGAACAGGCGTATCAATTTCAGAAAAATCTCCAGCAGCGAAATGAGTTTCGGCAGGTTCAGCTTATCGAGCCCACACTCGACGAAAAAACCAAAAAAGTTAACTTCCGTATCCGTTTTCTGTATCGAAACTTCAGCGGATAACCGATGCCTATGCTCGAAAAACTTCAACCGAGAGAAAAACGAATTGTGCTGTTCAGCCTGACAGTTTGCGGCCTGATTCTGATCTATTTTCTGGCCGTCGAACCGCTCACCCGAACCTGGGGCCAAGTGCGAACGCAGCTTCAGTCCGCCCGTCAAAAAGCCGCCCTGCTCAAACTGGACCCGAAAAGCCCTCAAACCCAGCAGCAGAAGCGGCTGATGGAGTTGGTCCCCGTCCTCGAACTGCCTAAACCCTCCGACCAGCAGGGCCCGCTCCTTCAGGAGACCTTTACCAACCAGCTCCGCAAAGTCGGCCTGGTCTCTCGACGGATGCAGCTGGTCCGCGGCCGTTCCATCCGCAACGACCCCGCCGGATACATCGTGCTCAATCTGACGGCTCAGGGCACCGGCCGATATGAGCAGCTTCTCAATCTTCTGGCCGACCTGCCCCAGAACCCCTACTGTGTCGGTGTCCAGAAATGCTCCATCAAGCCCGACCAAAAAGACCGGCAGAAACTCGAATGGGAAATCACCGTCTTTACTTATGCAAGCCGCTAAGGAGATACTCTTATGAAACAGCAGAAAGAACCCAAACTGCTCACCTCAATGAAAATGCTCCGCCGAGCCGGCTGGGCTTGCGCCGGCCTGATTCTCCTCGGCACCTGGGTCAAAGCCGCCGGTGAAATCCTTTTGAACCCTCATCGAATGGAAACCGCCGCCGAACGGTTTGAAACCCTTCAGAAAGAAGCCCGCGCCGCAGCGTCCGCCGCATCCGCACGGCTCAAACCCCTGCAGGAACGAAACCTCTTCGCACCCAAAATCATCCCGCAGCCCCCGCAGGCCACCCAGCTTTTAGGCAACGCCGCCTTTTTCGGCGACCGATGGGTCCGTGTCGGAGAAGAAATTAACGGCGCCAAAGTCATCGCGATTGACAGCACCTCCGTCACCCTCCTGTGGGAAGGCAAGGAAATCAAACAATATCCGTTCGAATACAGACCTGAAGGCCAGCAGGGGCAGCCCCCCCGCGGTCCCAACGGCTCGCGTCAGAGCCGACAGGGTCCTGAAAGCGGCTCTCGCCCCTCCGCACGCTTGGCGCCGGAGGGCTTCGGCGGTTTCTCCGGACGGCCTCCATGGATGATGTCTCCCGAGGAAAGAGAACAAATGCGGCAGCGATTTGAACAAATGACACCGGAAGAGCGCGAGGCGCTCCGCAATGAAATGCGCCGCCGTTTTGAGGAAGGCGGCTTCGGCCGAGGCCGACGCGGCGGCGGTCAGAACCCCGGCGGACAATAACTTGTTCAACATTCACGCAGAGAAAGATTTTAATAAAGAAGAAAAATCTTAAAAAACAGGATTACGAATATGAAAAAGACAGGATGGATTGTAATTGCTCTGATTTGCGGTCTTTTCCTAATCGGATATTGGATGACGGCACGCTCCAAACCGACTGAACAGGAATCAGCCAAAACGGAACCCGCACAAGGCGAATCCCAAACCACCCAGGCAGCCGCCCAATCCAATCAGCCGGCTGCAGAGCAATCTCCAACGCAGCCGGCCGCAGAAAATCAGCCCTCCCAGCCGGAGGAGTCCCGCCGTTCCCGGTTCGGCAGACGCGGCGAGGGCTTCAGCGGATTTCCCGGCTTCGGCGACCGCGGAGCCCGACCGGGCGAAATGGGCCGCTCCGACCCGAACCAGTCAGGCGACGGACTGGAATCGGTTCAGCTCAGTGATATGGAGATGAAAAACATCCTTCGAATTTTAGCCGACTGGACCAACAAACCCGTCATCCCCGTCAACGATGAAATCATGCAGACCCGCATTACTGTCTATTCTCCCAAACGAGTCACCCGCGAGGAGGCCCTGGCCCTGCTCGTGTCCGCCCTCCATTCTCGCGGAGTTCTCGTGGACCAAACCGGCAGCACCATCTTCCTAAAGCCCTTAGCCAGTGCCCGGCTCGGGGCCGTCCCGACTCTCGGCGTAGATGAACCGCTGGCCCGCATCTCCGACCCCGCCCAGGTTGTCGAAAAGTGGTACCAGCTGTCCAATTACAAGGCCTCTCAAATGGCTCAGATTGTCAGTTCCCTGACCGCAGAATACGGCCACGTCACCGCCGATGAATCCACCGGACGCATCTCCGTCATCGACACCGTCGAAAATCTACGCCGCATCGAACAGGTCATCCTCCAGCTGGATGTGCCGGAGTCCTCCCAAACGGTTGAACGCATCTTTGAACTGAAATACGCCGACCCCATCGAGGTCGTCCAGGTCCTTAACCTCATCCTCGGCCAAACCACACAAGCGCAGCGAACCTCCTCTTCCCAAGGCGGGTTCCGCGGTCCCGGGCGAGGACGGGAAGGCACCCAAACAGCAACTTCCGCAGCCCCGGCAGTCGTCATTCCGACCAGCGAAATCCCCATCCGGCTGATTGCTATGCCCAAACAGCACTGGATTCTGGCTCGGTGCAGCCGAGAGGATATGCAGACTGTGGAATCCTGGATCCAGAAACTCGACATCGGCGAAAGCACGGAACCCAAACAGCAGGTCTTCCAGATTCGCTACGCCGATGTCCGCGAAGTCGCCACGATGGTCACGCAGGCCCTTCGCGAAATGCCCGGCACAGACCTGACGGCCAACCTCATCGTCCAGCCCCTGCAGGGCACCAATCAGATTGTCGTCTTCGGCAGCGATGAAAATCGAAAAATCGTCGAAAAACTCATCGCCCAGATTGACCTGCCCAAAGAAGACATTTACATCGAGCGCACCTTCAAACTCAAACACGCCGACCCCGACCAGATTAAGCAGAATATCGAAGGACTTTATGAGACCGAGACCGGAACCCTCAGCTCCTACAGCTGGGGCTCCAGCCGAACCACCTCCCGCTCTCGAACCATCAATCCGGAGGAAACCGTCAAAGTCATCTCCTATCCGACGCTGCGGCAGGTGACCGTCATTGCCTCCGAAAAGAACATGCAGCGCATCGCCAAACAAATTGAAGAGGAATGGGACATCCCCCTGGACTTGCGCAAAGACCAGTACCGCATTATTACCCTTCAAAACTCCGACGCCGTCAAAATGGCCGACCTGCTCACCCGCCTGTTCAGCGAGGAATCCGAATCCTCCGGCTCCCGGTCGCTGCTGCGGATTCTGTTCGGAGAACAGGAACAGACCAAGAGCAAAATCGTCGGCTCCCTCTATGGGATGCTCACCTTTGAAGCCGTTCCCGACACCAAAAAAATCCTCGTCATCAGCAAAATCCCCGAGGCCTATGATGTGATTGAACGGCTTGTGCAGGATTTGGACGGCCAGGAAGGCGCCGAAGTGCCCCGCGTCATCACGCTCAAATACGCCGATGCCGAGCAGCTCAGCGAGCAGCTGAACGCCATCCTCAACGAAGCCGGCACCACCGCCACCATCCAGCGAAGCGTACAGGGGCTCAGCGCCTACAGCACCGAATCTACGTCCACAACCACCACAGAGGCCCAAATGCAGGAATCCGCCGGAACCATCCGGCCGTGGTGGACCACCCAGCGTCAAAGCGAAGACCAGATGCCGCCCAGCAACCTCATCGGACGGGTCCGCTTTATCCCGGTTGCCCGCAGCAAAGCGCTGCTGGTTCTGGCCCCGCCGAAGTTTATGGATGACATCCTCAAGATGATTGAACAGCTTGATCAGCCCGGCATGCAGGTGATGATCAAGGTCGTCATCATGGAAATCGACCACAGCGACGTCACTTCGCTGGGGGTTCGCCTCTCCTCCGACCCCAGTGCCTTCGGCACCATCGGCGTCAACGCCGTCGATATCCTCAACAACCTGACCGCCACCTATTCCCGGCAGTCTTTTGCCCTTTCCGCCGAAAGCAATGCGGATTTGCTGATCGATTTCCTGGTCAAAAACGCCAACGCCAAGATTCTCAATCAGCCCACGCTGTGGACCAAAGACAACGAAGAAGCCCGGTTTGTCAAGGCCCAGAAGGTGGCTTTCATCACCGGCGACTCCTACGACCGCACCAACACCAATTCCGTTCAGCGCACCTTTGACTTTGAGGATGTCGGCGTCACCCTGCGAATCCGGCCCAACATCACCCCGGAAAAGGCCGTTGATATGGCTATTCATCTGAATATCTCGCAGCTGCAGGAAGAAATCGTCAACACCCAGCCGACCCGGAAGAACCTGGATACAATGACCCACATGATTGTCAACGACGGCCAGTCCGTCATCCTCGGCGGTCTGCTCTTCCAGAACGATGTCAGCATCGTCCAGAAGGTGCCTCTCCTCGGAGACCTTCCGCTGGTCGGCGGCTTGTTTAAACACAACAACATCGTCCTTCAGAACGACGAACTGCTCGTCTTTGTTACGCCTTACGTCATCGATGAGCGGGGGCTGGCTCAAATGCCGACGGAATCAGAAGAAGAGCGAAACAGTCAGATTTATCAGCCGCACTCGAAAGTCAAAACACAAATCGAGCAAATGCAGGAGAATATCCGCCAGCGATTTATGCTGGATGAAACACCCTGATTCGGCAAACCCTTTTTGAGGACCAAAATAATCGGATAAAGATAAATGGATTGATATTGCCTCCCAAGCCGGATAAAATAAACCTTATACTGAAGGTTATTGTGCGACAAAAGGCATGAGGAGTGTATAAGGTCGTATGGCCGATCTGAACGGGCTTGTGGCGGATTGGGGGCAGATGGACGGGACTCTTCCTTTCAGTCCTTACAAAGTCCTTTTTCTGATCGGCTGGTTCTTTTTGTGCCTGTATTCCGTCCGCCGCTCCGACGAAAGCCCTCTGATTCTCAACCAATATCGGGCTTTGGCCAATACGGCCGCCCTCTTTGTCGGGCCGGCCGTTCTCTTTGTCCTCTTTGTCGTAGATGTCGTCCAGAAGATTCAGGCCGGCAAACTCCTCTGGGCCGAGCTGCCTAAATACACCCTCGCCGCCGTTTTCCGGACCAACCCAATCAGCAAGGCCCGTCCTATCACCTCCATCGGTCCCTCGATTGAATTAATGGACACAGCCGGACGGCATTTTGCCGACGTCTATGCCCAGCAGTCCTCCGGCAGACGCACCAATCGCGAAATCCTCGACCTGACCGAACGGCTCATTCTCGAGGGCCTTCAGGAACGAGCCACGGATATCCTTATTGACCCCAAATCCGACGCCGTCTATACCGTCCGGTACCGCATCGACGGCATGCTCCGTGTTCACGAAGAAATCGACAGCAAAGTCTGCAACGCCGTCATCAACAGCATCAAAGCCATCTCCGGAATGGACATCGCCGAAAAACGCCGTCCGCAGGACGGCGCTTTTATGGCCCGTACGCCCAACGGCGAAATCTACTTCCGCGTTGCATCCTCCGGTGTCCTCGGCGGGGAGAAGCTGGCCATCCGCGTCCTCGACCAGACCCGCGGCCTGATGTCTCTGGAGGAAATCGGAATGGACGACAGAACCCAAAAGGCCATTCGCAACATCATCCGTCAGCCCTCCGGAATGGTTCTGGTCTGCGGTCCGACCGGCAGCGGAAAAACGACGACGCTCTATGCCATGCTCTCCAACATGAATGTTCAGGAGCGTAATATTGTCACCATCGAAGACCCCATTGAACACGTTCTGCCCCATGCCAGCCAGATTGAAGTCAATGTCAAAGCGGGCGTGACCTTCGCCTCCTCCCTGCGAAGCATCCTGCGGCAGGACCCCGATGTCATCTGTGTGGGTGAAATCCGCGATGCCGAAACCGCTGCGATGGCCGTCCAGGCCGCCCAGACCGGCCATCTCGTGCTGGCCACGCTTCACGCCTCCAGCAATATGGCCGCCCTCGTTCGGATGATGGACCTGGGCGTGCGTCCCCTCCTGCTGGCTTCCGCCCTGAGCGTCATTATCTCCCAGCGGCTGGTTCGCCGGCTCTGCGATGCCTGCAAAGGGCCCGCCGAACTGACCCAAAGCCAAATCAACTACTGCCTCCAGAACAACCTCGACCAGACCAAAATTCTCCAGGCACGCGGCTGCGGCCGCTGCGGCGGTACCGGCTACTACGGGCGTATCGCCATCATGGACGTTACCTACATGGACGATAAACTTCGCCATACCCTCGTCAGCGGCACCCTCTCACCGGCCGATATGAAACAGAAAGGTGATCGGGACTTCTTTGCCACCCTGCGGAGAGACGGGCTTGCCAAGGTTCTGGCAGGCATTACCACCCTCGAGGAAATCAAACGAGTCACTTCCCACTTAGGAGGATAACATGGTTTGGTTCGCCGCCTTGCTGCTCGGAATCTTTTTCGCCTGGCTCGGCTTCAAAAAAGGCGTTTACATCATGGCCGCCGCCGCCTTCAACTTTCTTCTTTCGGTTTACATCGCCGTTCTCTCCGCTCCGGCCCTGCTGAAAAACAACCCGGCCCTTCAGGAATCCCCCTATTATGCCGCGTTTGCCATGCTTTTCCTGACCGCCGCCTGTTTTATCCTCCTGCAGGGAATCTGCTATTGCCTCTTTCTCCGCGGGGCCGACTGCGTCTTTCCAGTTGCTTTTGAAAAAGCTGCCGGCGGGCTGCTCGGCTTTCTGATCGGCTATACCCTGGCCTCCTTTCTTTTTTTGGCTGTCTGCATCATGCCCTTTTCAAGACATGAACTCTTTGTGCGGTTCATCTCCCTCGACAAAATGAAGACCTTTTCCTCCTCTACAACCGTAAAGATATGTCATTTTATGGCCGGATGGTCCCTTCAGTATCTGGCAGATAAACCCCGAAAAACCATCGAGTACCTGATTTCTCTCGGAGACCCCAAACCCCTTCCTGCTTCCCCGTCGGCACAGCCCCCTTCCGCCCCGCTGAACCAAACTTCCACACCCCCCTCTCCTTCACCCAACCGGCCGGATGAAAGCCATCTCTAATAATCGGCCCTTCAACGGTTTTCCGCCGCCCGCTCCGCCGACTCCACGGTATTATACAAAAGCATCGTAATAGTCATCGGCCCTACCCCGCCCGGTACCGGCGTAATCATCGACGCCTTCTGTCGGACCGCCTCAAAATCCACATCGCCTACAAGCCGATACCCGTTCTTGGCCGACGCATCCTCGACTCGATTAACCCCTACGTCTATCACGACCGCTCCTTCCTTAACCATATCGGCCGTAATCGTTCTCGGACGTCCTGCCGCCGCAATTACAATATCCGCCCGACGGACATGCTCGGCCAGATTCCGCGTCTTTGTATGACAAATCGTCATCGTTGCATTTCCCATCCGTCCCTTCTGAATCAGCAGATTGGCCAGCGGCTTGCCCACAATATTGCTTCGCCCCACAATCACGACTTCCGCTCCCTCCAGCACAACCCCGCTTCGCACGAGCATCTGCACAACCCCATGCGGCGTGCACGGCAGGAAACACCGCTGTCCAATCACCATCCGCCCCACATTCACCGGATGAAAACCATCCACATCCTTTTCCGGACAAATCGCATTCAGAATTCGCTCCTCATTGATATGCTTCGGCAGGGGCAGCTGAACCAAAATCCCGTGTATCTTTGGGTCCCGATTGAACCGCTCAATCAGCCCCAGCAAGTCTGTCTCCGTCGTTGCGGCAGCCAGCCGATTATCGCTCGAAAAAATCCCGATTTCTTCGCACGCCTTTTCTTTGGCCGTCACATACGACTTGGACGCCGGGTCATCTCCCACCAAAATGACCGCCAGTCCAGGACGGATCCCTTGCTGAGCAAGTTTCGCAATCCGCCCTTTCAGTTCTTCCCGCATCTGAGATGCTATCTGCCTGCCGTCAAGTATCTTTGCCGCCACGTTGAATGGTCCTCTCCAAACGTCCTGATTCTTTTTCCACCAAACTAAAAAAACAAACCCCTTTGTCAACAATCAACTTTATATTTCCTCTTCCGGAAACAATCGGACAGTTCGTATTTCAGAAAAAATTGCCAGGACATCGGAAAAAAATTCCCCGGTTCAAAACAGAAAAATGATAAAACCCATCCGCCGCATCGTCTGAAAACTTATTTTTTTATCAAAAAAATTGCTCTGCAATTCCTTGGAACAAATTTTGCACAACATCCTTGTGCTTCAACCCAGAAGAAACAGTTAATCATTTGAAAGGAAACAATGTATGGAAATCAATGGGGTGGAACGAACGGGTCAGATGCTTTCAATGATGCACTTGGGGAAAATGAAACCGCCGGAACCGAACGAACTGAGCTCCAAGATTCTCAACGCCTTGGACACAGACGGCGACGGGAGTATTAGTTCTGAAGAACTCACGAATGCCGGACAACTCGGCCAAAAAATCGCCCAAGCCGACACAGATGAAGACGGCACCATTACCGCGGAGGAAATTCTCGCCAAAATTACAGCCAAAATGGAAGAAATGGGAATCACACCCAGCTCGAATTTCAAAGAGAAACCGGATCTGAATGCTCTGAAAGAACTTTTGACGCGGGCAGATGCCGAGATGGCTCAGCAAAACCAACCACCCGCTCCGTCCGAAGTCAGCACCAAAATTCTCGGTGACTTGGATACAAATGGCGACGGGGTATTGAGCATAGAAGAATTGAATGCAGCCGGTCTCTTCGGTCAAAAAATCGCCGAGGCCGATTCCGATGGTGACGGCGTTGTCAGCCGTGAAGAATTAGAATCCCTTGTTGCCCAGTCTCCGCTTCCCCCGCCGCCTCCGCCGCCCGCCCAAAGCAGTGACAAAGGGGAAACTGAAGAAGAGAATGAATCCACAAAGAAGGAGCAAACGGGCTACGACCTGCTCAGCAAAATCCTCCAGGATGTTTTCGGGCTGTCTTCAGAGGAAAAAGACCAGCTTCTCAAAATGCTTCAAAACAATCCTTTTGAAACAACCTGCTGATCTGCTCTTAACTGCACACAGCAAGCCGAGTCGTTCCAATAAACGATTCGGCTTGTTTTTTTCGCAGAGAAACATTTCAATCGGGAAAAGACACCATGCAAAGCAGCCAGCCACATTGTTTTTTCTATTTATCCTGACCTAATTTTTCCCTTTTTGTTTCATCTTTTCAGCAATAGAATGTTCTCAAAAAGAAAGGAGCTATAGAATGCAAATAATTCTTTTCTTCTTATCGGGCATCTTCATCACCGCTCAGCCGGAGTCTGCAATCTCCCCCGTCCGTCCTTCTGCTGTGCCCCAAAAAATCGCCGGCGGCTTTCAATTCACCGAGGGCATCACCGCCGACCCCAACGGCACGCTTTACTTCTCCGACATCCCAGCGGGCCTGATTTACCGAATCTCCCCCGACGGCACCCTCTCCAAATACATCGAAACCAACCGTTCCAACGGCCTTCAGGTCGCCCCGGACGGCTCACTGATTGTCTGCGAATCCGCCGGCCCCCGGCGCCTCCTTCGAATTGACCGCCAAAAAAACATCATCACATTGGCCGACGGCTGCAACGGGAAAAAATTCAACAGCCCCAACGACTGCTGGCTCGACCCCAAAGGCGGCGTTTATATGACCGACCCCCGGTACGGCAGTCGTGATGACATGCAGCAGGACGGCGAGCATGTCTATTACATCACCCCGGACCGCCGGGTCATCCGCGTGATTGAAGACATGATACGTCCAAATGGACTCATCGGTAACCCCGACGGGACCCTCCTCTATGTGGCCGATCATGCCGCCGGCAAAACCTGGCTCTACAACATCCAAAAAGACGGCACACTCACGAATAAGCGGCTGTTCTGCTCCGACGGCTCCGATGGGATGACTCTCGACAGCTGCGGAAATGTCTATCTGACCTGGCGGCGGCAGGTCAAAATCTACGCCCCCGACGGACAGCTCCTCGATACAATCGACCTGCCCGAGAGCCCCACCAATGTCTGCATCGGCGGCCCCGAGCGGCAAACCCTTTATATCAACACCCCGTCCGCTGTGTACACCGTGGATTTGATCACAAAGGCCGTCGGAACCAACTAAAAGTCACGGAAGTGTACGAAACAAACCGTCGCCATTCCCGCAAACGCCTGTCGTTCCCGAAAATTCCTGTCATTCCCGCGAAGGCGGGAATCCAGCCGTATAGTCTTCGCACCTTATCCTCTGTAGCTTCAGCGAAGGAGCAAGGCGGTAATCCAGTCTTTCCGGCCTCATCTTAAAGCCCTAAGATTTTTTCTGGTACACCCGCACATAATCAATCTCAAAGCGGGCCGGAAATCCCGTCTCCGAAGGGTCGCCCCCCTGCGTGCCGCCGATGGCTAAATTGAGCAAAATAGAATGCGGCTCATGAAACGGATTGGCCCCCTGCCCGTCCTGATTGATGGTTTTGGACAGGTCAATCTCATTCAGCTGCATATCATCCACATACAGCCGGATAAACTGTTCATCCCAATCCATCCGCCAAATGTGAAATTTCTTCGACCAGTCCGGGTCCTCGAACTCTTCCAGCGGTTTTTTCAGGTCATCCCACGCCGGCCGACCGCCCCCGCCGTCCCAGCAGGCATTCGCCAGCAGCATTCCCCGATAATATTCCATAATGTCAATTTCGCCGCAGCCCGGCCAGCCGCGGGCAAACCCGAGCGTCCAGAATGCCGGCCACAGCCCCGCACGTGTGTCAATCCGCCCCCGCATCACAAACCGCCCGAATTTCCACGAATGCTTCCCCGAGGTCTTTACGCAGGCGGAGGTATATTCCGCATACTCCCGATTCCGCCGCCACGACCGGCTGTCCGGACTGTAATTGGGGTTCCTGACTCGCTCCCGCCTGCCCTCAATAATCAGCATTCCCCCTTCACAGAAGGCATTTTCCGGCTGATACCACTGCAGCTCCTCATTCCGCACAAACCCAATCTCATAGGTCCAGTTATTCGGGTCCGGCCTGCCGTCTTTTTCAAACTCATCCGCCCAGACCAGCACATAGCCGTCCGATGTGTCGGCTCCGGCTGCAATCGATGCCGCCAGCATCAACCCCGCCATACAAATCAGCAAATGTTTCATTGCATCCTCCATTTTTTCTCTACTGAAAACACTTTTGTAAAACCCAGTTTACCGACTACAATAAGTCCCGGCAAAACCTTTTCGGAGTGCAAAAAATGAAACAACCGAACATTCCTGCTTGTCCCAAAACTTCTTCAGCCGCTTCTTTCATTTTGCTGGTGTTCTTATGGACCGGCTTTTCTTTCGCAAGTATGCCGGAACCAGAGCCCGTCATGCTCGAATTGGAAGGAGACCTAAACGTTCACGACCCGGTCCTTCTCAAGGAAAAGGACACATACTATCTGTTTTGTACCGGCGGAAACCGCCGAACAGGCTATGTCCCTATCCGCTGCTCCAAAGACCTTCTGCACTGGCAGCTGCGCGGCTATGTCTTTGAAACCCTGCCCGAATGGGCCCCTATCGAAATTCCTGGAACCCGCGGTGTCTGGGCACCCGATATCTCCTATTTTAACGGCAAGTACCATCTCTATTACTCCATCTCCACCTTCGGCAAGAACAATTCCGCTATCGGTCTGGCCACAAATAAAACCCTCGACCCAAACAGCCTGGAGTACAAATGGGAGGATCACGGAATGGTCCTTCGCTCCACCGAAGGCAAGGACGACTGGAACGCGATTGACGCCAACATCGTCATCGAAGACGACAAAAATATCTGGATTTGCTGGGGCAGTTTCTGGAGCGGCATCCAGATGCGCAAAATCGACCCTGTCACAGGCAAACTGTCCGCCGAACATACCGCTCACTATACCCTTGCGAGCCGACCGCGAAAAGCGGAACACAAGACTCCGCCCGTCGAAGGAGCAATCGAAGCTCCCTTTGTTATCCGGCGGGACGGCTTCTGGTATCTGTTTGTCTCCTTTGATTTATGCTGCCGCGGGGCTGACAGCACCTACAACATCGTGGTCGGCCGTTCCGAAAAAGTCACCGGCCCGTATTTCGACCGCACAGGCGTGCCGATGCTCGAAGGCGGCGGCACACAGGTCATCAAAGCCACCACAGACAACTGGAAAGGACCCGGCCACTGCGCCGTGTTCCGGGAAGGCGATCAGGATTACCTCGTCTTTCACGCCTATCACGGACAGACCGGAAGACCCTATCTGAAAATCTCTACGATGGAATGGAAAGACGGCTGGCCTGTCGTCGCCCCCCTGCCGTAAACACACTTTCGCACAAAAGGAAAGGCCCGCCGGATTTCTCCGACGGGCCTCATAAACCTGGCAATCACCTACTTTCGCCCCGAAGGACTATCATCGGCCGGACGGGCTTAGCTTCTGAGTTCGGAATGGGATCAGGCGTTTCCCCGTCCGCATGGTCACCAGGAGTTCGTGAATCGGCCTATCCCGTTCGGGACCTGCCGAAATTCTCGTACCTTGTAAAAAAAGCAGATTGGTTCAATCCAGCGCCGTTTCCAACCTTGGCGAAATCCCATACAACCGACCGATTGATATGGTCAAGTGATTGACCGTTAGTACCGGTTAGCTGAGCGGATTTCTCCGCTTACACACCCGGCCTATCAACCTGGTAGTCTTCCAGGGGTCTCTCGGACCCGAAGGTCCATGGAATCCTTATCTTGGGGTTGGCTTCCCGCTTAGATGCTTTCAGCGGTTATCCGTTCCCGACTTAGCTACCCGGCGGTGCAGCTAGCGCTACAGCCGGTACACCAGAGGTCAGTGCTTCCAAGTCCTCTCGTACTAAAGAAACATCCCCTCAAGATTCCTGCGCCCACGGCAGATAGAGACCGACCTGGCTCACGCCGGTCTGAACCCAGCTCGCGTACCACTTTAATCGGCGAACAGCCGAACCCTTGGGACCGCCTTCAGCCCCAGGATGTGATGGGCCGACATCGAGGTGCCAAACCGCCTCGCCGCTATGAACGCTCGGAGGCGATCAGCCTGTTATCCCCGGAGTACCTTTTATCCGTTGAGCGATGGCCTTTCCACTCAGAACCACCGGATCACTAAGTCCTGCTTTCGCATCTGCTCGACCTATCAGTCTCACAGTTAAGCACCCTTCTACCTTTGCGCTCAACGCGTGATTGCCAACCACGCTGAGGGTACCTTTGAACTCCTCCGTTACCTTTTAGGAGGAGACCGCCCCAGTCAAACTGCCCACCTAGCACTGTTCCATGCCCGGGTTCACGGGTCACGGTTAGGCGACTAACATAGCAAGGGTGGTATTTCAACGTCGGCTCTGCGATGCCCGGAAGCACCGCTTCACAGCCTCCCACCTATCCTACGCATGATATGCCAGGCGTCAATACCAGGCTACAGTAAAGGTTCACGGGGTCTTTCCGTCTTGCCGCGGGTCTGTAGTATCTTCACTACAAGTACAATTTCACCGAGTCTGTCCTTGAGACACTGCTCCAGTCGTTACGCCGTTCATGCACGTCGGAACTTACCCGACAAGGAACTTCGCTACCTTAGGACCGTCATAGTTACGGCCGCCGTTTACCGGGGCTTC
>DAOSUR010000018.1 GCA_035378985.1 Anaerohalosphaeraceae bacterium | reverse complement strand
GTTGTGGCTTGCTCTCAGGCATAGGTCAGTTACAATAGTCCATTTGTAACCGCCTGCAGGGCAAGGATTTGCGAGAAAAACAGGTTAAAATAATTCGAGCTGAGCGGGGGCCGGAGGGGTGGGTTTGCGCAGTTTTCCCCAAAAAATCTGCATCCGTTCGAACTGCTTGTCGGTGATAATAAGGAGCCGCACCTCCCCATCGGGAGGCAGGAAGGACTGAACCCGTTTTGCGTGAACCTGGGCATTTTCTTTACTGGCACAGTGCCGAATATATACGGAATATTGTATCATCGTAAACCCATCCTGTACAAGGTTTTTCCGAAAATCGGCATAATCTTTTCGCGCCTTTTTCGTATCAACCGGCAGGTCGAACATCGCCAGAATCCACATGGCTCTGTATCCTGTTTCAACCATAAACGGGCAAATCCAATAACTTCTGTTCTCCGGCAAAGCATCGGGCCAGAGAGGCGGCAGTGCGGTGAAGGGCGACCATCAGGGGACCTTTAAAGCCGCCGACCGTGACGGAGCGGTAAAGAACTTCCAGAAGCGCAGCCTTGGTTTCTTTGGTCAGCTCGCCGTCGGAGGGACCGGAGCGGGTGTACAGCTCCCGAACCCTTTCTTCAACAAAACCGCGGAAGGGCTCGATGAGGTCATCGGCCAAGGCAAAGGCGTTGTATCGATTGCGGTGATGAATGCCGAGGGTCGGCAGCAGCCCTGCACTGCACAGGGCCCGGGCGACGGCGGAACGCAGGACAATGTAGCCGTAGTTGAGCAGGTGATTGGGCGGAGGACCTTCGCGGTGCCGGCGAAAGGAGGGGTCCTGCAGAAAGGCGGGCCAGAACTTAGCGGAGGCCTGGGCCTCCACATTTTCGGGGTCGCCGGAGCGGACGCGTCGGCGGAGGGCCATCAGGGCCCGATACGTCTGTTTGTCCGTGCGGACCAGATGAGCCTGATGGGCAATTTTGGCCCGGACAATCTGCTTCCAGAGGCGTTTTTTGAGGGATTCGCCGGCGGCAATCTGGTCCCGAAAGCGCTCGGCCTGAACGGCGTTGGACTCGAGGGGCAGAAGGAGTCCGGCGGGCAGGTGTTTGCCGCTGCAGACGACTACGGCGGCCCCCTGCTCGAGGAGAACGGTCAGGACGGAATGGGTATAGGTGACGGCGGGATGGTCGATCAGCAGAATGCCGACGTCCTCACAGGGGATTTGGCCTTTGACCTGTCCGTCCTGCCGGATAAACAGCTGTCCCTGATGGACCGATAAAAACGTCCCTGCCGTGGAGCATTCGACAACCCGTTTAATCACAACACAGCCCTCGCGGTTCTGCGAGGACTGTATCGGCCGGAAAAAATTTAGTCTTTAGCAGGAAAGATTCGCCCAATTGGGTCCACTGTCACTTTATAGCCGTTTAAGGTATTAGGGCTTTTTCTTTGAATCAGCGGTGGTTTATCCGAGTCCTGCAGTTTTCCTCCAAACGTATGCGGACGTAAAATAATTCTTTCATTTTGGTCGATTTTCTGTACGCGATGCAAGACGTGTTTTCCGTCATCCAATTCGAGCATAAAGGATTCGTTTCTGGACAGGGAGCAGACAAATTTTCCGCCGTCGCCATAATCGCGGCAGATGACCGGTTCTTTTCGGCGGCTTCGCTGGACGGCCTCAAACATCGAGACAACTCGGCCCTGCCGTTTTGTTCGGCCTTTGGCGTCGGTGTATTCGAAGATTTCGATATGGTGGTTGCTGCCGGGTGCAACATAGCGATAGGGTCTGCCGTCTTTGTCCTTGATGGGAATCAGGTTGTTAAAGACATCGCGGATTCGGACGGATCTGATTTGAGGGCCGGGCTGTCCGGATTTGGTTTTCATTCGGAGCGGCTCTTTCCAGACCTCTTTGGTGATTTTGCCGTCGCCGCCGGGCTTGAGGCCGAACTGTTCGAGCCGCTCAACAACAATCTGGCGAACCACAGGGTCTACGATCTTGGGAACCATCGCCAACGTGAGGCCGTCGAGCGGCTTGCGATAAACATAAATATCCTGCCCCTTGTCATCCTTAAGTCCGGTTGGGCCGTAGGAGGTTTCCTCATGGAGCGGCCCGGAAACTTTGCGGGTGACGCGGTGAGAGACATTGATTCGGCTGACAACCTCCTGAAGCTGCTGGCGGAACCCTTCCCAGGGAGGAGCAAACCGAACCGCCGCCTGACCGGCGGGAACGTACCTGCTGCGGGCCAAGTCCCGCAGGTGCCGGTTTTCCGTGACGGCTACCACAGCGGCATCGATGGCATGATGGCGAAGGTCATCTCGCTTCTTTTCGCCCAGCTCCGAATCATCGAGAATGGAGTTCAGTCCCCACTGATGGCGCAGTTCCGCCGTGACCTGACCTCGTGTGCCCTGCACGGTACAGCCGAGAACCCTGAGATACTCTTCTGCTTTGCGGCTGATGTATCGGGTATCGTTCAGCTGGCGCTGGATGAAATTGTCCAGTTCGACCTCCTTCTGCCAGAACCGCCGCCGCTTGGGATAAGGCAGTTTGGCAATCCGATGAAGGATTTGTTCAAACTGTTCGGTTTCCCCGTAAAATTCATAGGGAGTTCTGTCGCCCTTTCGCCGGTTTTCATCGACCGCGCAGAGGGTTTTGTTCATAAAACTGTCATCGAGAGTGCGGGAGTACGGCAGGATGTGTTCGACCTGAAATTCAGGATGGGGACCGAAAAGGGCGTTCTGGCTGATGGGTCTTCCGGTATAGGGACAGACTTGCCCGCATTCCTGCCAGAGCTTGTATTTAATGATATCATCGCGGGAAGGACTCAGAATGCCCATCCGCATGAGTTCTTCCCGGGCTTTCTTGTTTTCTTCTTCATTCTGCCGCTGGCGAAGCTGGATTTCCTCGCGTTCCCGTTTTGTGCCTTTGAGCTCGCGGGCCATTTCCAGTTTGATTTTTTGGGGTTTGCCGTACACGCGAACGAGGGCATTAACCACCTTGCGGACCTCCCAAAGTGCCCGGTTGACAATGGGGTTGCGGAGGTCTTCGGGAAATGGCAGCTGATCTGCGGTTTGAACAGGCCGCCGACCCTGCGGTGAGCCATAGACGGCTTGGATTGCTTCATGAGTGAGCAGGCCTTTTTCCATGTGCGGCAGGAGTTTCCGGACAGCCAAACGGGAAAAACTCATATACTTCTGCGGCAGCGGAACCTCGAGGATTTTCTGGGCCTGCTCTTGGGTAAAACCGTACCGCTCCATCAGTTTTTCCACAACTTCTTCGTCCTGAAGAGCATCATCCAAAAGCAAATCATTGATTTCGATCAGGTCCTGTTCCGCAAGCTGTTCAAACAGTTTTTTGCCGAGGGACTTGCGGAGGTGTGCGTTAAATTCATCTCCCTGGATGGATTCCTTTTTCTGGTCCTTTGGACCCTCCTCCAGATTAAAGGTTTGCGTTTCCAGGAGACCTAATTTTTTCCGGAGCGTATCAAACTTCACTTTTTCGCTGCTCAGCAGTTCCTGCAGGACGATTTGTCTCTGGGTTTCATTGAGTTTGACATCTGTTCCGTCCGGATTGTGAATTTCCAGATTATTGAGAGTCTGGAGGATACGGAATCGCCTCGCATACCAATCAGCTTTGGGACAACGTTTCTCATTCGGCTCCAGCTCGCAGTTGCCGATAAGCTCATCGGATGGTTTTAAGGGCCGCTGGTAAAAAATCGTCCGGTCTTTAATTTCTGTTTTCAAAGTATCCGTCAAAACGGCTTGATAATAACAAGACTGTGTCTGCCAGACTTTCTCAAACTCATCTTCATACATGGCCCGAAATGTGTAACGGCCGCGGATGCGCTGTTCATGAGGATTCAGTTTTGCAAAAAATTCTCCAAGTGTACGGCAGCCGCTCTCAACAATTTGTTTTTGCAGTTCCGATGCAGATTTGGCAACAATCCCTTCTTCTTTCTTTTTTTCCGACTTTCGATTGCTCCAAAAACCCCGACGCTGGCTAAAGTGATAAAGAACACGACCGATTTCATAGGGTTCCAGCTTCTCATCCAGTCCTTTGGCCCGCAGATAGTAAGGGTCTTTTTGAAAAAGAATCTGCTGTTCAGCCGGATTTTGCGGCAGCAATCCGCTGCGGACCAGCAGACGAAACAATTTATCCTTTCGATAATTTCTCCTTTTGCGAGTTCGCCGGGCACTGCGGGCGGCACGGCGGGCCGCATTTTTGGAAACTTCCGCTCCTTTGGTATCTCGATCGACTCCTTCCTGGAACACTCGGACACCGGCGTTGATGACAAGCTCCTTTTCGGGATTTAAGACAGCCCAGCCGACACTGTTAGAACCGATATCAAGACCTAATGTGTACATAAATCCTCCTGCTAATAATGTTAAAAAATTTGATTGACAATATTAATGTATCTTTCATACAATATCAATGTTGTAACTGACCTATGCCTGCGAGCTTGTCATAACAAGAAAACCCTTACGGGTTTTCGCAGGCACTGCCCCAGCGGCCGTGCAAGCGGCCTCTGGGGCAAACCTTTTTTAAATCCTTGTGAACTCAGCGGTTGCGACACATTTCAGACAATCTGAATTGCTCCGCGAAAATTGAATGGGGATTTTGGGGCAGGTTTACAGAACGCAGACGGGGTCGATGTCGATTTGGATTTGGACGGACGGGCGGACCGGAGCGGCGTCGCGGAAACGCGCAAACAAATGCTGAATCGTCTGCGGCTGCTGAGCCTGGACAATCAGGTGCATTCGGTGCTGTCCGCCGATGCGGCTGATGGGCGCCTCCATCGGCCCTCGAAGGAGAATCGGCAGTTTCTCGCGGTCGATAATCTGCTCCAGCCGTGCATTGACGGCTTTGGCGGCGGCGGTGAGCCGTTCATAGCGGCCGTCGCGCATCAGCACCATCGCCATCCGCCACACCGGCGGCAGATGACAGGCCCGCCGGTGCTTCATTTCCTCCTGAACGAACCCCTCCCAGTCGTATCGGCAGGCAAAGTCGATGGCGGGCTGGCCGGGCAGAAAGGTCTGGATGAGCACGCGTCCGCCTTTTTCGCTGCGCCCGGCGCGGCCGGCCGCCTGGCAAATCAGCTGAAACGTCCGCTCGTTGGCGCGAAAATCCGGCAGCGACAGCGCGGTATCGGCACTGACAATCCCTACCAGCGTCACGTTGGGAAAGTGCAGGCCCTTGGCGAGCATCTGCGTGCCGACCAGAATATCAATGCGCCCGGCGGCGAAATCCTCCAGCAGGCCGTAATAATCCCGGCCCGCCATGGCATCGCTGTCGATGCGGCGCAGGCGGGCCTGCGGCAGTTTGTGCTGCACCTCTTCCTCGAGCCGCTGGGCCCCCAGCCCGATCATCGTCATCGCCTGCCCGCAAAGCGGACAGGCCTTCGGCACGAGCGTCTTGGCCAGGCAGTAATGGCAAATCGCAAAGCCGCCCGTCATATGAGGGCCTAAAACCGTGTCCGCCGTCCCTTCCCGATGCGGCCGTTTGTGATAGGTGAGCGTCACATCGCAGTTGCGGCAGTGCAGCGTATGGCGGCAGGAGGGACAGTAAATGAAATGGCTGTAGCCGCGGCGGTTGAGCAGCAGAATCGCCTGCTCACCGCGCTGGAGCACTTCGTGCAGGGCTTCTTCCAGCGCCGGGCTGAGCAGCTGGGGCTGGCGGACCGCTCTGCCCTCGAAGGCCGTCAGCATATTAATAACGTCCATCTTCGGCATCGGCAGATTGCGCACGCGCCGAGCCATCACAATCCGCGTGTAGCTGGAGCGGGTCTGACAGTTGTGCAGGGTCTCCAGCGACGGCGTCGCCGAGCCCAGCAGACACACCGCCCCGGCCAGCTGCGCCCGCTTGATTGCCGCATCGCGCCCGTGATAGCGCGGCACCATATCCTGCTTGTAGCTTGCTTCGTGCTCCTCATCAACGACAATCAGTCCCAGCCGCTGCAGTGGAGCAAAGACCGCCGAGCGGGCCCCGATCACTACATCCGCCTGCCCGCGGCGAATCGCCTGCCACTGTGCATTCCGCTGCGGCCCCGACAGGCCCGAATGCATCACCGCCAGCCGCTGAAACCGCGTCCCGAACCGCTGGACCGTCTGGGCCGTCAGGGCAATCTCCGGCAGCATCACAATTGCCTGCCGACCCAATGAGACGGCCTTCTCAATCGCCCGGATATAGACCTCCGTCTTGCCGCTGTCGGTTACGCCGTGCAGCAGTGTTACGGCGAACTGCCCCGCGTGCAGCTGCTGCTCCAGATGGGTCAGCGCCCGCTGCTGGTCTTCCGTGAGCACAATGGCCTCCGCCTGCTCCCGCAGTCCCTCCGGCACCATCGGCAGCGGCCGCACGCCGTATCGAACCGCACAGGCCGCCGCACCGCTGCGCAGCAGTTTCTTCAGCGGCCCCTCCGTGCAGCCTGCCCGCTCCAGAAGCGTGGTTTTCTCGATGGCCGTCTCCTCGCTGACAGCCCCCGCCTCCTGCAAAAGCCGGACGAGGGCCCGCTGCGGCCCGCTGCCAAGTTTCGAGTCGGCCGGCAGCTCGCCTGTCAGATACACCCGCACTTCCTTGCGGACGCCTGCTTCTTTTTTGACGGCCGCCGGCACCATCGCCGCCAGCACCTGCCCCAGCGGACAGACGTAATAGGCACTCAGCCACCGGGCCAGCTCCATCAGCTGCTCATCCAGCAGCGGTTCTTCATCGAGAATCTCCCGAACCGTTTTCAAGTCAAAGGCCCGCGCCTTCTGCCGTTCGGAATCGGCTCCGGCATCGGCGGGCTCGACCTCCACGACAAACGCCTCCAGAAGCCGATTGGTGCGTCCGAAGGGCACACGCACCCGCTGGCCCGGCCGCACAGGGCCCAGTCCGCTGGGCAGCAGATAGTCAAACAGCGCATCGGCGCCGGTATTGAAGGCCGCACGAATAACCCGGCCGTCCGCCGGCTTCGTCGGCCCACTGCCGAACAAACTGTCGATGGTTCTGCGTCCCATGTCCGTTAATGTAGCATCAAAACCCCGAAAAAGATAGAGTCCCCCTGCCTTTGTGTTTATACTGCTTTCCTTCAGAACAAAAACTGTCAGGAAAACAAGAATGGAACTGAATATTACACCGGCAGGTTGGGGGATTTTGGCTCTTTGCGGGGTGCTGGTGGGGCTGTCCAAGACAGCGCTTCCGGGCGCGGGGATTCTGGCGGTACCGCTGGCGGCGATGGCGGTGCCCGCGCGGGCCTCGGTCGGTCTGCTGCTGCCGCTGCTGATTTTTGCTGATTTGTTTGCGGCGGCGTATTACCGCCGACAGGCCCAGTGGTCTTGTCTGCTGCGGCTGCTGCCGGCGGCGCTGCTGGGCATTGCGGCAGGGTTTGTCCTGATGCAGCATCTGGATGACCGACGGCTGGCGCCGCTGATTGGAGTTGTGGTTCTCGCGATGCTGACGCTGAAGGCCCGCGGCTTTTCTTCCAACGGCAACAGGCCGCCGTCCGGCCGTCTGTTTGCGTATGCGATGGGATTTGCCGCGGGGGTAACGACGCTTCTGGCCAATGCGGCGGGCCCTGTGATGACGCTGTACCTGCTTTCGATGAAGCTGGACAAGGACAAGTTTGTCGGCACTTCCGCGTGGTTCTTTTTTGTGGTCAACTGGCTCAAAGTGCCGTTTCTGTGGCATCTGGGACTGATAACGCCGCAATCCCTGCCGGCGGATGTGTATGTTTTTCCCGCCGTTGCGCTCGGGGCGGTCGGGGGCATTATCCTGCTGCGGCATATTCCGCAGCGGCTGTTCGAAATCCTCACCGTAGTGCTGGCTGCCGCTGCGGCTGTGAAGCTGCTTTTCTGACTTGGAGGATGTGCAGAGCTGCTGACAAGCAGGAGGCGAAAGCCAGGAAAAATGAGAGCCGGACTTTTTTCCACGGGCTGGCGCCCGTGGCTATCCCATAGCGCCCGCTGCGCGGGCTCAAAAAACCACCTGCCGTCATTCCCCAGCCTGTCGTCATTCCCGCGAAGGCGGGAATCCAGGAGTTTTTCATCCATACCTTCCCCGCCACTCTGGCGGGCGCGGCTATTATTCTGCTATTCTTTCTCTATGAGGACAGCCACGGGTCCCAGAAGGCCGGACGGCTCAAGCCCCCAGTCTCGCCGGACGGTAATGTTGGTTTTGGTGCGGCGCTGGTCCGGCGGCAGGTTCCGGTCGCCGATAAGCCGATTGCGCCAAGAGTTGACCACTTCCACTTCGAGCACGTTGACGCCGTTTTTCAGGACGGCGGAAATATCCGCCTGAAACGGCGGTGTCCAAAGAATCCCGAGGTCTTTTCCGTTGAGCATCACTTTGGCGATGCCGACATCTTCGACGCGTCCGAGGTCCAGCCGATATTCCCGTCCGGCCTGCAGGGGCTTTTCGAGCTGGAAGCTTTTCTTATAGACCGCCGCACCGGAGTAGAAACGCACGCCTTCCTGTTCGTGCTGACTCCAGTCAAGCAGGTCGGGAAAAACAATTTCCTCCGGGCCGCCCCAGTGGGGGTCAAAAGAAACCAGCCAGGGGCCGGTGAGAGTCTGGACAGTCAAATACTCCTTATAATTGGCTGCAGGAGCCGGCTGCGCAGATGCCGTCGGCTGGAACACCACAAAGATGGAACCATACGGGCCCAGGCGAAGCGTCACTTCAGTGCGTCCGTCTGACTGCCGGAAGGCGGCGGGTTTGACCTGTCCGCTGACGGGGTCCCACAGCTGCGGGATTTTGCCGCTGATGCGGAAACGGCAGTCAGCCGTCACGACGGTTTCCGTCTGATTGGAGACAAAATACACATCCGCATCCTCGCGAGTGCAGTGAATGTAGTCCAGCTGCACACCGGGGTTTGCGCCGGAAAATTCGAAGTCGGGACGAATGCGGTCTTCAAGCAGGACCTGGCGTGCGGTCTTGCCCCAGATGAGCCGGCCGCTTCCGATGGTGCGCTGACCGGCAGGCGGCGTCACTTCGCCCCACAGCTGGTCGGTCAGCTGCTCAAAACGCTGTCGGGCGGGCAGTCCGCCGACCAGAGAAACCATCCGTTCCGGACGCTCACAAAGGACCGTCGCTCCCTGACGAAGCAGTTCATTGACTTTTTCGAGGGCCTGAAGCGAAAGAACTTTGTGATCCGGCATCACCAGCAGATGATACGAGATGCCGCCGGGGACGACGATTTTGCCGGAGCGGACTTTCAGTTTGGCCAGAATGACCTCATCCGTGATGTCATAGTCGAATCCGGGCAGGACTTTGGCCGGGTCGTCTTCCTTGAGCCGGGCGATATTGGGTACGTGGTCGCCGTAATAATACAGCACATCCGCGACAAATCTGCCTTTGCGGAGCATATATTGGCAGCGGCTGATGTACTGGATAAAGGGGATGGAATGATGCCACCAGGTCACCTGCGGGTTGACGTGGGTGCCCGCAAAATATTCCTGTCCGGGAATGCCCATCTCTTTGGGCGAGCAGGTGAAGGTGTGGAAGAAAATCTGATTCAGTCCGGCACAAAACTCATGGTCCATCGCGGGCTTCATCGTCTTCCAGAGCACATCATTCCAGTGACGTCCGATGGTGGTAAAGGACTCGGCCGCGACGATTTCTTTGCCGTAAATGTGCGCGGCGGCGGCCGCCTGCTTGACGAAGAAGCGCACTTCGGGCGTGGGACGATGCGGCGAGGGCGACCAGAACTCGGACATAACGATATCGCTCTTGCCGTAGTTTTTAACGCCGTCAATGGGGCCTGCGTGCGGGCCGGCGGACTCGGGCTGAATCTGGAGGTTATGCTTGTGGGCTAATTCCGCAAAAACCGCATAGTGATTGTCGGCTACACAGTCGGCCAGCGTCTTGCGGAAGTCGGCCAGGAAGGCGTTGGACACTTCGCGGCTTTCGATAATCTTGCCGGCGATGACCGGCAGATAGGGAATGGGGTCGTAGCCGCGGTATTTTTTGAAATCTTCGGCAAAACGGTCCGACCAGTTCATTCCGCCGCATTCCCAGCTGTCAGTCTCCAGCTGCTTGAGGACGGTGCCTTTGAGGGGGCCGGCGGCTTCCAGTAACGGCTCCACTACCTCGTTCCAGTAGCGTTCAAAGGCGCTGCGGCCCAGGTAATCAATCACCATACCCTGCCAGCCCCCGCTGGACGTGGAGACGCGGGCATCGGTGGGCGTATAGCCGAAGCGCAGCACCGTCCAGGTGCCGGCGGGAACCGTCCAGGTGAGTGTGCCGTCGCCCGCCAGTTGCTCCGTCAGGTTGACAATGTCCTTCAAAGAGGCGTCTTCCTCGCCTTCCACAGGGGGAATATCCTCCAGCAGAAACCGGCAGTCCGGAGCGGACATCCCCAGTTCCTCGTGCAGAATTTTCAGCTGCAGATTCTGAATGCCCGGTCGGGAAACAGTGCCGGTGATGGGTTTTTTATTTTCATCGAGCCAATACAGTTCAGCGACCTGCACATTGCGGGGCTGATCGGGATGCCGCAGGTCATAGGCCTCCTCAAAAAGAATGCGAAAGACGGTGCCGGTCTGTTTTTCCATTTCCACGGTTTTTTGTCGGCCGTCTTCGATGGAAACGGCTTCATGCGGAGGATTTTCATCAACTTGAATGCGGATTCTTTTGGGGCCGTAGCCGGGCCGGCCCAGCACTTGTACTCCGGAGATAGCAACGGGTTTTTCAAAGGCAAACTGAAGCCACTGGGGTTTTTCCGCGGAAGGCCCCTGCCCGGGTTCCGTGCCGCCGCTGACCCAGAAGGTATCCGGATTGCCGTCGAAGACGAGGGCGGCGGGATAATCCTGCTGAGCGGAGCTGCTTTGGACCGTCCAATGGATGTCGGAGGGTTTGTACAGCTTCAAAGGAAAAGCCAGCACGGCAATGTCCCGATACCAATTCCGGTTTTCGGGGGTCGGAAGTTTCTGTTTATACTGCTGCGGGCCTTCAATCTGCACTTCGGACCAGGTCAACTGTTTGGCGGCCCAATCGGCCGTCACGATGGGCCCGCCGAGGTTCCAGCCGCTCTGGATGGACAGCCCCAGTTCCAGTCCGAGCCGCTGGGCCTCCCGGAGAGCATGCTGGTAAAGTTTCACCCATTCAGGACTTCCAAAAAGCGGCCCGGCCGGGACTTGGGCGTTGCCTCGCTGGTCAGCGCCTCCGGCGTCGAAAATCATCGCTCCGCTGAATCCCTTGGCTTTCATCTCTTCCAGGTCACGGGTGATGGCCTCGGCGGTGACATTGCTGTTCAGCCACCACCACCAGCACCGCACCCCCGCCCAAGCAGGGGGATTGTGAAACTCCTGTTCCGATAACACAGCAGAGGACGAACAAACAATGCTCAAGAACATCAGGCACAAACCGAACTGCCGCATTCGCTATTCCTTTCCTTCAGTGACTGGTACGATATATCATACGAAAATCGTTCTATCCAGCAGTATTTGGAACAAGGAATTTTCTCTATTTTAACAGGAAATCCAAATCCGCCTGAACGCTTTGCGGCTTAACATCGTCTGATAATTCCGATAGAGTAATATGAGAATTGAGCAAACAGGCCGGAAAACCATTAAAGGACGATGCAATGAGCAAGCCGACCCTATCCGCCTATCTTCGTGACCATTTAGAGAATGTGAATCGAAAACAGGAGCCCGGCCCTTTTTTGACCATTTCGAGGCAGTTCGGCTGTGATGGATTTGAACTGGGACAGTATCTTCTGGAAAAACTCAATCAGCGTGACGAATTGGGCCGTTGGAAACTGTATTATAAAGAGCTGCTCAAGCAGCTGGCGGAGGATACCGGCCTGACCGAGGAGTTGATTGAACGGGAGCGACGAGCTAAGCCCAGTCTTTTCAAGGACTTTCTGCGAGGTTTGCGAAAAGGAAATGTTCCGGACGGGTACGAAATCCGCAATAAAATTATGCTGATGGTGCGCACCATTGCTTATGAAGGGTATGCGATTATTATCGGACAGGGCAGTGCATCGGCGACCTATGACATCGAGAACGGATTAAGCATTCGGGTTGAAGCACCGAGAGATTGGAGAATTGCGAGGGTGAGTATTCGTGAGAAAATAGATAAAACAGCGGCGGCTGTTAAAATAGATGAAATAGACAAAGAACGCGAATTTATGCGGCGTCTTTATGAAGAAAAAAATCCGCGCGAGCCGGCATTCGCTATTACGCTGGACAATTCGATTTTCAAAAAAGAGCAGATGGCAGATTTGATTCTTCTGGCAATGGAACAAAAGGGGCTCATTGGGCCTGCCAAAAAGTAATCCCCAAAGAAAACTCCCGTTTTTTCTCCAAAAACCGAAAGTTTTCCCTTGTCCTGTTTGGGGGGCTTGCTATGATAAGTCCCTGAAAAAAAAGAACGCAGAGGAATTTTGAAACCGCCGAAAGCAGGACGATTCTATGGAACTGGTTCAACGAATCAAAGACGCAGAACAGCAGGCCCGGCAAATGATCGAACAAGCCAAAAAAGAGGCCGCTGAACTGCTCGAAAAGGCCGCCGTCGAAGAAGACCAGATGCGCCGTCGGGCACAGCAGCAGCGGAAAGAACGCATGGCAGCGGCCCTTGCCGAGGCCGAACAGAGCGGCCGGGCCCAGGTCGAATCGCTTCTGAAAGAGGGACAAAAGCAGATTGATGCTCTTCGGCAGAAAGCCGCGGGGCGAATGGAAGAATGCATCCGCGTCATTTTGTCCCATTTGCCCCAATGATGCTCCGTCAGGAATCAATGCAGACCTAATTTTTTTACATAGACAGAAGGAACAAACAAATGGCCATTGCGCCGATGGAAAAGATTCTGATCATCGCCCACCGCAGCCAGGCGGCCCAGCTCCTGGAGGCCCTTCAGGAAGCGGGGCTGGTGCATCTGCTGGATGCGGCACAGGCGATGGTCAGCAAGGAATGGCCGGAACTTCAGACGGAATTCCGCCGTCCCAAAGACCTCGAAGAACTGGTCAGTCGGCTGGAAAAGGCCATCGCTTTTCTGGAAGCCCACGCACAGGAGCCCTCGGGAAGGAGTCTGTTTTCTCCGCGTGTGGAGATTGACGCTTCCGCATTTTCGGCCATTCTGAGCGGTCAGGAGGCAATGGACCTGCTGGACCGGACGGAGCAGACCCAGAAGCGGCTGGAAGGCCTTCAGGCGGAGCTGGAACAGACGACGGAGCAGCTTCAGCGTCTTTTGCCGTGGCGGAATCTGACGTGCCGCCTGGAGGATTTGGCCTCCTTTTCCTCGGTTCAGGTGTTTGTCGGGATGATTCCCGCGCAGAATGTTCCGGCGGTTCAGCAGGCCCTCGAAGACCTGTTGTGCACGGTGGAGCTTGTCGGAGAAGCGGAAAACCGGAAGGCATGCCTGATTTTTGCGCCGGCCGCTCAGACGGCAGAAGTGCAGAAAATCCTCCGCGGTGCTGAATTTGAGGCCGTTCATCTGGAAGGACTCAAAGGGACGCCGGCGGACCTGATTGAACAGTGCCGCCGCCGTCTGCAGGGAATTGACGAACAAATCGCTCAGGTCAGCCGGGAGGCCGCCTCTTTATCCGGACGGCAGCTGGAACTGAAAGTGCTCTATGACTACTACAGGAACCTGCTGGAGCGCAAGACCGCCCTGGCCGGCGCTCCGGCAACGGAGCAGACGCTGTTTCTGGAGGGCTGGACCAAGCGGAAGGACTATCCTCGCGTGCAGGAAATCGTCCGGCGGTTTGAGGCGTGCGATGTGACGGTTCTGATCCCGACAGAAGGCGAAGAGCCGCCGGTGGAGATTGAGAATGTGCCGGTGGTTCGTCCCTTTGAAACCATCACGCGTCTGTACGGAATGCCGGCCCCGACTTCGGTGGACCCGACCGTGTTTCTGGCCCCGTTTTTTGCCGTCTTTTTCGGGCTGTGCATGGCGGATGCGGGGTATGGGCTGATTCTGACCGCCCTGCTGGCCTGGGTGCTTCGAAAAGTCCGGGCTAACAAAGGCATCTTTTGGATGCTTCTGATCTGCTCCATCACCACAACGCTGGCCGGCCTGATTATGGGCAGCTGGTTCGGGGATGCCGTGACCTCCCTCCTGCCGGAAGGGTCCGCCCTGCGGAGCGGGCTGGATGCCGTGCGGACCCAATTAATGCTGTTTGACCCGATGGCCAACCCGATGTTCTTTTTCATCCTTTCACTGGCCCTCGGCTATTTTCAAATTCAGTGCGGGCTGTTCATCGCCTTTTTCGCCAACCTGCTCAAAAAAGACTGGGCCGCCGCCCTTTGCGACCAGCTGGTCTGGATTGTTCACCTGAACAGTCTGCTGTGCATCGGCCTGGTCTCCGCAGATAAGCTGCCGAAAGAATTCAAAACACCGTGCATCATTCTCGTGTGCCTCACCTCCGCCGTGATTGTTTTGTTTACGGTACGAAGCGGCGGCTGGGCGGGCCGGCTGGGGCTGGGCGTCTATCAGCTTTTCAGCACCGTTTTCTTCATCGGAGATATTCTCAGCTACGCCCGTCTGCTGGCCCTTTGTCTGGTGGGAGCCGGCTGCGGGATGGCAATCAATATTCTGGTCAAACTGGTCTTGGGCGTCCCATATGTCGGATGGCTGCTGGGAGCAGTGCTGTTTGTCGGAGGACATCTGTTTAATATCGCCTTGTCGGTGCTGGGAGCGTTTGTCCACTCGCTGCGGCTTCAGTTTGTGGAGTTTTTCCCGAAATTTTTCACCGGAGGCGGAAAAGATTTTGTTCCGCTGCAGAAAAAGTTTCAGTATGTTGAAATTCGCAAATAACACCCGTTCTCAAAACGGGCGTGCAAAACGTGTTTCGCAGGAAGAAAAAGAAAGGAAGTCTGTATGGCGATGATGGGTTTAACATTTGCATTGGTAGGAGCTGCATTGGCTGTTTTTCTGTCCGGAATCGGCTCGGCCATCGGCCTGGGGGCCGCCAGCAAAGCCGCAACCGGAGTTCTCAGCGAAAAACCGGAACGGTACGGCACGCTGATGCTGCTGGTTCTGCTGCCCAGTACGCAGGGACTTTACGGCTTCATCGTCGGCCTGATGGTTGTGATGAAAATCGGGCTGATTGCCGGTCCCGTTGCCACCGTCACATGGGCTCAGGGGCTTGAGCTTCTCGCAGCCTGTCTGCCGGTAGCCGTCGCCGGTTGGATCAGCGGCATCCATCAGGGCCGCACGGGAGCCGCCGGCATTCTGATGGCGGCCAAACGTCCCGAACTGGCGTTCAAAGCCGGCGTCATTTACGCCGCAATGATTGAGTTGTACGCCATTCTGGGCTTTCTGATTTCCTTTTTGGTCGTGAGAGCCATCCAGGTCGGCTGAGAAAAAACTGAAACCGAAGCCAACGGCTCGTGTGCCGGTGAAGGTTGCCTATGAAAGCAGAACAGGTCGTTGAAAAGATTTTATCGGAAGGCCGTCAGGAGGCCCAGCGGATTCTGTCGGAGGCGCAGGCAAAGGTCCGGCAGAGGCGCAGCGCTCTCGAGGAGGAACTGAAGGCCTTCGAGCAGGAAACGGAACAGCTGGCCCGTCAGGCCGCCGAGGACAAACGCTCCCGGATGCTGGCGGCGGCGCGAATGGACCTTCGGAAAAAGATTCTGGCCGCCAAAGCGGACCTGCTGCGGGAGGTATTCGAGACAGCCTGCCGGCGGATTAACACAATGGCGGACGGCCCCTATCTGGAATTGATGGGCCGACTGCTGATGCAGGCGGTTGTCACCGGTGATGAAGAAGTCCTCGTCGGCAAAAACGAAACCCGAATCAATCCGGAGTTTCTCAAACAGATTAACAAACGCCTCGGCCCGGGCTACAAGGGCAACCTGAGGCCGGCGGCGGAAAAAGCGGACATTGACGGCGGCTTCATTCTTCGCCGCGGCAAGGTGCAGGTGAACTGCTCAACGGAGGTGCTGCTGGAGCAGATTCGCCAGCAGACGGAAATGGAACTGGCGGCCAAACTGTTTGCTGACTGATGCAGATGAACAGTGAACCGAGCACAATCGATTTTGTACGGTATCCCCCGGTGGGGGCGGAGGACTGGCGGTACGCCTTTGCAACGGCCAAGGTGCGCGTGCTCGAGACGATGATGCTGGGCCGGGCGATGCTGTCGGAGCTGGCCCACGCGGACAGTTTTGAAGCGGCGGCGGAGATGCTCGGCGGAACGGAATATGCCGTCCCCCCTCAGGCCTCCGCAGAGGAAATTGAGGAAATGCTGCTGTCCCGCCGACGGCAGGTGCGCCAGCTGTTTGTGCAGCTGGCGGAGGACCCGGGGCTTGTGCAGATGTTTCAGGCCCGCGAGGATTTTGCCAATATGCGGCTGGCCGTGCGGCGCGTCGTTACGGACAGACCCCTGGGGACGGACTACAGCCCGGAGGGGGCCGTGCCGGCGGAGGAGTTTGAAGAAATTTTTCAACAGGAAAATTATGAGCGGTTTCCGGAGTACCTGCAGGAGGCCGTAGAGGCCGCTGTGCTGGCTTATTACGACAACAAGGATATTCGGCAGATTGATTATGCCATCGACCGGGTGGAGGCCGCCTGGCGGGTTCGGCACAGTCAGGCCATCGGCAGCGTCTTCTGTCTGTCGCTGTCGCGGATTCGAATCGACCTGTACAACATCCGGACGCTGCTGCGTCTGAAAGCCGCTGAACGCCAGGAGCGGTTTCATTTTCTGCCGGACGGATTCATCGAAACGGCCCGTTTTGTTCAGGGACTGGAACACAACTACGATGCACTCGTGCCGCTGTTTTACGCCACCCCCTATCTGGAACTGGTAGAGGAAGGAACACGGTATTTGCGGGAAAAGGGCTCGTTTCTGGCCCTCGAGCGGGGCTGTGAAGATTATCTGATGGAATTTCTGAAAACGACCCGGTACCTGGCGGCGGGACCTCAGCCGATCGCCGCTTATCTCCTGATGAAAGAAGCGGAGATTCGGACGGTCCGAATGCTGCTGATGGGCAGGAAAAACGGCCTGTCCGCTGAACTGCTGCTGGACCGGCTGGGGACGTGGATGGACTAACGGACCGGCATCAAACAGAACACGAACAAAAAAGAACCGGAAGCCGGCGGCGGCTTCCAAAGGAACAGCAATGGAAGGCAAAGCAGCCGTATTGGGAACAGCGGATTTTGTGATGCCGTTTTCGGCGCTGGGGCTGGATACCTTCGCCGTAGAGCCGAAAACGGAAGCGGTGCAGGAAACGGCCAAAGCCATCCTGCGGCAGCAGTACACACTGGTCGTGGTGGCGGAAAACGTCGCTCGCCAGGCCCAGCCGGTTTTTGATGCGGTGATGCGGAAGGCCGTCCCCTGTGTGGTGGTGGTGCCGTTTACCGCTGAACCGACCGGCGTTGCTACCGAATCGCTCGGACGGCTGATTAAACTGGCCGCCGAAATCAATATTCTGAAAAATTAAAACAGCAGAGCCCTTCAGACAACTTTTTGAGCAAACGGAAGCAGGAAATATGACGGAACAAAAAATCGGAAGAATCATCAAAGTAGCCGGCCCGGTGGTGGTGGCCGAAGGAATGACCGGCGCTCATATGTACGATGTCGTTCGCGTCGGCGAAGAAAACCTCATCGGGGAAATCGTGGAACTGCACGGCGACAGGGCCAGCATTCAGGTCTACGAGGACACCGTCGGCATCGGCCCGGGAGAGAAGGTGGTCAATACTGGTGCCCCGCTGAGTGTGGAACTGGGACCGGGGCTGATTTCGAACATTTATGACGGCATCCAGCGTCCGCTGAGTGCTCTGGTGGAAGCGCAGGGCAGCTTCATCAAGCGCGGCAGCGATATTCCGGGGCTTCCGCGGGACAAAAAGTGGCACTTCCGGCCGACCATTCAGAACGGCACCGAGGTCGAACCCGGGGATATTCTGGGCGAGGTGCAGGAATCCACGCTGGTTCGGCACAAGATTATGGTGCCGCCCGGTGTGCGGGGACGGCTGGAGGGTCTGTCGGAGGGTGAGTTTACCGTTACAGAACAAATCGGCGTGGTTAAGACCAAACAGGGCGAACGGGTCCTGACGCTGATGCAGAAATGGCCCGTTCGGCGGCCCCGTCCGGTTCAGCAGCGGCTGAATCCCAACAAAATCCTGCTGACCGGCCAGCGCGTCATTGACGCATTTTTCCCGATTGCCAAGGGCGGAACGGCCTGCGTGCCCGGCCCCTTCGGCACCGGCAAAACAGTTGTGCAGCACCAGCTGGCCAAGTGGGTGGATGCGGATATCGTGGTGTATATCGGATGCGGCGAACGCGGCAACGAAATGACCGACGTGCTGATGGAGTTTCCGGAACTGACGGACCCGCACAGCGGCGAGCCGCTGATGAAGCGGGTTGTGCTGCTGGCCAACACGTCGGATATGCCTGTGGCGGCCCGCGAGGCGTCGGTTTACACCGGCATCACGATTGCCGAATACTTCCGCGATATGGGGCTGTCAGTGGCGCTGATGGCCGACAGCACCAGCCGATGGGCGGAGGCGATGCGGGAAATCTCCACGCGGCTGGAGGAAATGCCCGCGGAAGAAGGGTATCCGGCCTATCTGGGGGCGAGAATCGCCTCCTTCTATGAGCGGGCCGGCCGGGTCATCTGCTCCGGAAGCCCGCAGCGGGAAGGGGCCCTGTCCATCATCGGGGCGGTCAGTCCGCCCGGCGGCGACCTGTCTGATTCCGTGGTGCAGGCCACCCTGCACGTCGTGAAGGTCTTCTGGTCTCTGCTGGCCCGTCTGGCCCAGCAGCGGCACTTCCCCGCGATTGACTGGCTGACCAGTTATTCCTTCTACAAGCAGTACCTGGCGGAGACCTTTGAGGACAAAGACAAGGGACGCGAGTTTGTTCAGATGACCAAAGAGGCGATGGCCCTGCTGGAACAGGAAGCCCAGCTGGTGGAAATCGTGCGTCTGGTCGGTGCGGAGGCCATCAGTGCCGCCGACCGAATGGCCCTCGAAACCGCCAAGAGCATCCGCGAGGACTTCCTGCACCAGAACGCCTTCCACAAGGTGGATACCTACACGCCGATTGACAAGCAGTATGATATGCTCAGTCTGATTCTGCATTTTCATCGGCAGGGGCTGGCTGCGATTGAACGCGGCGTGGAGACGGCGGAGCTGTTTGCCCTGCCGGTGCGGGAGGACATCGCCCGGGCCAAATACATTGATTATGCCGAGGCGGACAAAATTCGGGCGATTCGGGACAAAATCGACGCCCAAATCAAAGAGCTTTATTCTGCGACGGCAGCTAAATAAGGAAATCTGTCAGAGAGCAGACACAGGAGTTTTTCCATGTTAAAAGAATACAGAACCGTTCAGGAAATCGCCGGACCGCTGATGCTGGTGGAGGGCGTGGAGCGGGCCAAATACGGTGAAATCGTGGATATCGAGATGGGCGACGGCACCATCCGGCACGGTCAAATCCTGCAGGTGGAAAAAGACAAGGTGCTGGTACAGGTGTTTGAAGGAACCGAAGGCATCGACGTGCGGGATACGACGGTGCGGTTTCTGGGCAAGCCGATGGAGCTGGCGGTCTCGCCGGACATCCTCGGGCGTGTGTTCAGCGGGACGGGACAGCCCAAGGACGGCGGACCGGCCATTATTCCCAAAAAGCGGCTGAACATCAACGGCAACCCCATCAATCCGTATGCCCGCGACTATCCGAATGAGTTTATTCAGACGGGCATCAGCACGATTGACGGGCTGAACCCGCTGGTGCGCGGGCAGAAACTGCCGATTTTCTCCGGTTCGGGTCTGCCGCACGATGAAATCACGGCTCAGCTGGCGCGGCAGTCGACCGTGCTGGGCAAAGGGGAAAACTTTGCGGTGGTGTTTGCGGCGATGGGCATTACCTTCGAGGCGGCCCAGTTCTTCATCAATGACCTGACGGAGACGGGAGCCATCGAGCGGGCGGTGCTGTTTATCAATCTGGCCAATGACCCGGCGATTGAGCGGATTGCCACACCGCGTGTGGCCCTGACGGCGGCGGAATACCTGGCGTTTGAAGAGGATATGCACGTGCTGGTCATCCTGAACGATATGACCAACTACTGCGAGGCGCTGCGGGAAATCAGCGCCGCCCGCAAGGAAGTGCCCGGTCGGCGCGGCTATCCGGGCTATCTGTACACAGACCTGGCCACCATCTATGAGCGGGCGGGCCGAATCAAGGGCAAAAAGGGCTCGATTACAATGGTGCCGGTGCTGACAATGCCGGAAGATGACAAAACGCACCCGGTGCCCGACCTGACGGGGTACATTACGGAAGGGCAGATTATTATGAGCCGCTCGCTTCACCGGCGAGGCATCGCTCCGCCGGTGGACGTGCTGCCCAGTCTGTCGCGTCTGAAAGACAAGGGCATTGGTCCCAACAAAACCCGCGAAGACCATGCCGACCTGTACAACCAGCTGTATGCGGCTTATGCCCGCGGCAAGGAAGCCCAGGAATTGGCGACGATTCTGGGTGAGGCGGCCCTGTCGGCGGAAGACCAGAAATATATGAAGTTTGCCAACGAATTTGAGGCCCGCTACATTTCTCAGGGCTATTATGAAAACCGGACGGTCTTCCAGACTTTGGACCTCGGCTGGGAGCTGCTGAGTATGTTTGAGAATGCAGAACTGAAGCGAATTGACGTCAAGCTGATTGAAAAATATATGCCGAAGTTCCGCGCCAAACAGGAGCAGAAAACCGTGGAACTGAAGAAGCCATAAACGGCGGGACCTATGCAGCAGAATATCAATGCAACCCGAATGGAAATGCTGCGGCTCCGCAGGCGCGTCGCCCTGGCCGTGCGGGGACATCGTCTGCTCAGCCAGAAGCGGGATGAAATCAGCCGACAGCTGGTGCTGATTTCCCGCTCGCTCAAGGAGCTTCGGCAGAAGGTCGAACGGGAACTGCTGGAAACAAGCCGGCGGTTTGTGATGGCCCGTTCCACGATGGAGCCGGAACACGTCCGGGCGGCTCTGGAAATTCCCACGAAAAAGTTTTCTTTGGCTGTGCAGTTTGCCGGCATCATGAGCGTAAAGGTGCCGGAACTGACCAAACAGATTGAAGGAGATATTGTCTGCTACGGATTTGCCACAACCAGCGGCGAAATGGACGTCGCACTGCGGGCTCTGGAGCGGGCCTTTGATACCCTGATTGAGCTGGCGGGCAAAGAAAAACAGGCTCAACTGCTGGCGATCGAACTGCAGAGCACCCGGCGGCGCGTGAATGTTCTGGAGCACGTGGTTATTCCGGAACTTCAGGCGACGATTCGGTTCATTTCCAACAAACTCGGCGAGGTGGAGCGGGATAACATCAGCCGGCTGATGATTATTGCCGATATGATTCGCGGAGAATAACGGCGGATTGTATATCGGGTACCTCTGTATTCCGGAAAACGATTCTTGCCTCACAGGGTTTCTGTCTGTACAATAGTATCTTCATTAAAGTTTAGGCCAAAACCTTAAAGAAACCGGTTTAGGAGCCGGTGTGTAATCTTTTATGGCGGAACCGAGTCCAGGCATAAAACCCGCCGGGCCTATCAAATCCTTTATGACGGCCGGCCCGACTTTGCACTACAGCCATGCCAATGTGTACAGCTGCTGGCTGCTGTCGATTGTGGTCTATGCAGGGGTTTGTCTGTTCTGGGGCCGCCTGACCAACGGTCAGTTTCTGGTTCTGAATCTTCTGGAGCTGTTTCACCCGAATCAATGGCATCTGGGACGGGTCGTCACGGAACCCCTGAGCATCTATGAGTATCCCTGGCATATTGCAATCTTAGGCACGCTGATGGGAATCCTGGCGGCTGCACCGCTGCTGACGGCCCAGCTGATGAGTTTTCGATTCAGCATCCCGATGATTGTCCTGGCCGTTTTTTTGGCACGTCTTCCGATGCTGGGAATCTTTCTGGTGCTGTCCTGCATTGCGGTGGCCTGCCGTCCGCTGCGGTTCCGTTCGCGGATTATTTCGCTGGCGCTGTGCATGGCCGGGCCGATGATTTACTGGGCGGCCTTCGGCGGCATCCGCAGCAGCGACCCGATTCGGTGGGGTATTTCCTATACGCCGTGGATTTACGCCTGGCTGATTGCGATGCTGATTGCCGGAGTCGTCATCGCCGTCGGACATTATACGCGGTACCGCCCCGGTCTTGTCTGGCTGATTACGCTGGCGGCCGCGGCGGCGGCGTATCTGACCTTTGAAAAAACCATCGGCTTTGATGAACTGGATTTTCAAATGTACGTCGCAGGCCACAATCCGGAAGAGCAGGCGGAATTCCACGACCATTCCCTCACCAAATACCTGGACCGGATTCTGGCGGATGAAATGCGGTACAGCTATTTTGCAGGATATTTTTATCCAAGCGATAAAATCGATCTGCGGAAAAAACTTCGCGAAGAAATTGAAAATCTGCTGTATTACAACCGCTGGCCGCAGTGGTTTGCCGGCGACCTGCCGGAGAAACTTCGCTACCAGTCCAAACGGAGCGAACTGCTGGCTCAATACAACTATTTCCTGGAGAAAAGGCCCACCAGCCGCCGCGTGCCGATTGCGCTGTACTTTAAGGCAATGCTGAACGAATTAACACCCGATGCACGCTATTTCGGGCAGACGGAGATTCTGCATTTTTATCAGGACTATCCTTTTTATGAAAATCTTCACATCTGGCAGGACCTTCTGGTTCGATTCCCCGACAGTCCGGAGGCCCTGGAGGCCCGCTGGCGTCTGGCCGTTCACATGGCCGGACAGGGCCGATTCAAAGAGGCGCAGGATTTGTGCGGAGTCGCTTTGACGCTGCTGGAAAAAGAAATGCCGTCTTTTTCTGAACCTGCGATTGCCGCCGGCAGTCTGACCACAGCCTTCGGGCGGCCGATTCAAACCGCAATGACCCGCTATAAACTACAGGACCTTCGAACCCGTCTGCTGATGCTGATGGAACTGATTTCACCCGCCAATCAGGGCGGCAGCGAGGCGGAGCGGCAGCGTCTGGCCCGGTTTGTTCTGCTCAACCCATACGGAATTCAGTACGCCCGCCAGATTGAAGACCTGCTCGCCGGCGCCTCCGCGGAAGACCCGCTCCGCGACAACCTGCTGGCTGCCCGTGCCCGCCTGATTGGAGACTGGCAGATGCGTGCGGCGGCCCTGCGGGAAGTCTGGGAAAAATATCCGGACCGTGACGGAGGAATTCAGGCTCTGTATGAACTGGGAGCCCTGCGTCTTCAGCAATGGAAAGAAATGAAGGCGGAGACCGCCAAAGCCGAACTGCTGACCGAAGCCCGTTCCCTGCTGAACCGCCTGATTCAGGACTATCCGCAAAGTCCGTATGCCGAGTCGGCCCGTCGGCTGCTGGCCCCCCTGGCCAACCTCTAAAACATCTCAACACCTTATCGGACATCCTTCCTCCACCGAACCTGTCCTGAGCACATTCGGAGACTGAAATTTTCAAAATCCGCCCTGCAGGACCGATAAAAACCTTTCCTGGGCCCCTCTCGGACGGCAGAGTTCTTTATCCCATAGGAGAAAGCACAGACGGACTTACCTCCGACTTCCGTTTAGCCGATAGATAGGCAGTGTTTATTGTTATGTTTTAAAAAGACCGGGACCTGTCGTACCAAGGGTCCTGCCATGTAGTTCGAGAGACCAGAAGGGCCGTGGTCCTGCCGTCCAATCGGGCCGCCGGCACCAAACCTCAATCAGTAATGAGGCCTTTTATGGAAGCGGACAGGGATACTCAGAAAAGCAGCTCCGCCAGAAACTGGATGACCTGGGCACTGCTGGCGCTCCTGCCGGGTTTGACGGGATGGTGCATCGTTTTAACCCAGAAACAAATCCAGCAAAACCGGAGAGAAAGTTATCAGGAAATCAGCCGGCAGGAAAAAGACGAGTTCCTTCGGATGTACGAACAATGGAATCGGCTCAGTGACCAGGAGAAGGCGGATACCCCCTGGGGAACCGGGCCGTACGGCGGACCGGAGATTCAGAGAAAACTGAAAGACCATCAGGAAGAGCGTCTCTTGGCCGACCTTCCGGACCTGCTGACGGAATCGGCTGTGCCCAGTGAGTTGGGGGATATTTTGTACGGTCCCGACTGGAGGGAACAGGTTCGGAAATATCAGAAGCAAATTGAGTATCAGGAGATTCTGAGCATCGTCTCCACGATTCTGCTGGCTGCCGGCGGACTGGTATTTTCCATTGGACTATTGATTTGGCTGGCCGGAGCAGCGAAAAAGGCGGCCGCTAAACGAGCAGAATTAAAGGAGGCCTCCCCGGAAACCGACGCTGTTTCCTCCGAAGGCAAATCAAAGGACTCCCGCGATCAGGCAAATCCTGCACCGCAAGGATTGCAGGAACCGCAAGCATTGCAGGAAAAGGAGGTTCACCTCTTCCCGCAGCGAAAATCCGCCGACAAAAAAACATCCGCCGCAGACCGTCAAACACCAACCGTCTTACCCGCAGAACCGGCGAAGAAAAAACCCTCTGAACCCGCCGACAAGGGACATATCGGCACAAAGACAGCAGCCCCGGCTGCTTCTGCTGCAGGGGATGCCGAACTGCAGACGGCTTCACAAACAGCCGCCGCCCTTCTGACGGAGCCGGAGCCGACCGCTTCAGACCCCATTCTGGCCTCGCTGATGGCCCCAATTCCGGTGGTTAAGGGACTGTCGGAAATCAGCGAACAGATGTCGGCCATTCGCGAATTCGCCGCCGAACAGCAGAATCAGGTCCGGAAGTTTCAGGACGGCTATGACTGGATGCTGATTAAGCGGTTCTGCCTGCGGATCATCCGCTGCATTGATAATCTCGAAGACCGCATCCGGCAGCTGCAGAGCGCCAATCAGGATGTCTCGATGCTCAAGGATATCCGGGATGAGATTCTGTTTGCCCTCGAATCCAGCGGCGTGGAGCAGTACGAGCCGGAAATCGGGCTGGAATACAAGGGACTGGAGCGCTACGCAGAATCCGTCCGGGAAAAGAAGGAAAATGACGACCCGACTAAGAGCGGACGCATCGCGGAAGTGGTCCGTCCGGGCTATCAATATCTGATCAACGATGAAGAGGTCAAAATCGTTCGCTGCGCTCAGGTGAAACTGTATGCGTAGAACGAGGAAAGCATAAGGACTGGAAACTATGGGCATGATAGCAGGAATCGATTTGGGAACAACATTTTCGGCACTGGCGATTCTGAACAAAATCGGCCGCCCGGAGGTCGTTCCGAACAGTGAAGGAGAGCGATTGACGCCGTCTGTCGTGTATTTTGATGAAGACCAGGACGCCACGGTTCGTGTCGGCATCGAGGCGCTGAACTGCCGGCAGCTCAATCCCGACAGGGCCATCCGCTGGATTAAGCGGCATATGGGCGATTCCCAGTGGCGGAAAACCATCGGCAGCCGCGTCTGGACGCCGGAGGAAATCTCCAGTTTGATTTTAAAGAAACTCAAACAGGACGCGGAGATGATTTACCCGAACATTCAGCATGTCGTCATCTCCGTGCCGGCGCATTTTGACGAGGTTCGCCGAAAAGCCACGATGGACGCCGGTGCGATGGCGGGCCTGAACGTCATCGGCATCGTCAATGAACCGGTGGCGGCGGCTCTCTACTATGCCACCACACACGATGTCAACGGCCGGGTGCTGGTGTATGACCTGGGCGGCGGTACGTTTGATGTGACGATTATGGATGTCAGCGGCCAGAATATTCAGATCGTCTGCAATCAGGGAGACCACGCACTGGGCGGAGTGGACTTTGACCGGAAAATCCTTCAGATGTTCGAAAAAACCTATCAGGAACAGACCGGTCAGCCGCTGATTACCAACTCGCAGGAGCAGGCCCAGTATGAGGATGAGGCCGAAGATGTGAAAAAGACTCTCTCGCGCCGCCCCGTCGCCAAAAAGATTTTGTACGGCAAGGCCGGCAGCGCCCGGGTTGAAATTACGCAGGCCCAGTTTGAAGAAGCCGTCGAACCGCTGGTCGGACGCACGGAGATGCTCATTGACGTCAGTCTTCAGGAAGCCGGCTGCACCATCAAAGAGATTGACCAGGTCCTGCTGGTGGGCGGCAGCACCCGCATTCCGCTGGTGCAGAAACGGCTGACCGAAAAATTCGGCAAGCCCCCGCTGGTGGCCGTCAACGTCGATGAATGTGTAGCGCTGGGAGCAGCCATTCACGCCGGCCTGACCCTGCTGCGGCAGCACCCCGAACAGGTCGAGGCGGGTATTGCCGCCGGTCTGCGGGACATCAAACTCAAGGACGTCTGCAACCACAGTTACGGGACCCTGTGTGCTCCGTTTGATGAGGCCACAGGCAAGCACGTGATTCGAAACAGCATCCTGCTGAAGAAAAATACCCCGCTGCCCTGCGAAGCCACACAGACGTTTTATACGATGTGTGAAGGGCAGACGGAACTTCAGATTACCATCACGCAGGGAGAAGATGAAGACCCCGACTTTGTCAATAAGATTGCCACGGAAATCTTCGAACTGCCGCCCAATCGTCCGGCCAATCGGCCGATTCTGGTTCGGTACAGTTATGACCTCAACCAGCGGATGCACTGCACATTCTGCGATGAGGAATCCGGACGCACGCTGGAGGTGGATTTCGACCTGAGTGAAGACGGCGCTGCAGTGCATCAGAGCTCCATTCAGCAGAAGACAAAGGAAATCGCCAAATTTCAGGTTCGCTGACGATGACCGAACAGGCCCTGAGCATTCTGATTGTTGTGCTGACGCTGGGAGCGGTTTTGGCGGCCCTCGGCCCGGTGTCGCTGCGGCGCTGGCTGGGCGTGCTGATTCCCGCCCTGGACCCCCGGCGGTTTGCCTGCCGGGTCCTGCTGTTTGAGGAGGAAACGGCCGCCGGCTGCCGGGATGTATTAAAAATCCAGATTCAGGGTGCGATTCGTGTCCCGTACCCAAACTGTGATACCGATCTCTTGATTCAGTTAACAGATGCAACCGATAAACAGACCGCCGCCAAACCCGTGCTTTGCAGACGCCCGGAATGGTCATTGGACGGCACGCCCGCCCATCAATACCGGTTTCACAACGGCATTCTGCCGGCCCGGGTGTCGGTTTTGAAAGACTGGGTCACTATTGCCGAAATCGGCGCCTGGGAGCTGGTCTTTCCGCGGCGCGGACCGGCCGTACTCGAGTGTGAAGTGACCGTTCTGGACAAGACGACCGGAAAAGTACTGGCGTCCGCACGAAACCAGGTGCCGCTGCTGTCTGAACACTTCGGATACGAGGAAATCCAGCAGCAGCGTCTGGCCAAACAGCAGGCGATGCGCCAAATTGCCGCAACCGTTTGGCAGATGACGGCACCCAACCCCACAGGCAAAGAAATGCTGGAGCGGTGGCTGCAGGAACGAAAGCTGCCCGCCGCCGAACAGACGGAACCCCTTTCCGACGAGCAGGCCGCCGCCCTCGTACGGGACGCCTGCGAACAGCTGGCGGGCTATGCAGAACCCGCCGAGTGCTGCAGCATCCTGGAAATCTGCATGCGAATCGCCGCCTGCGCCTCCGGGATTCCTCAGCCCCTTCTGCATCTGCTTCAGACTATCGCCGCCAAGCTGGAGATTCCCAAAAACCGCTGGGAAACCCTTGTGCAGAAATACCTGAGCCGTCAGGCCGAACACATCCAGGACCCGATGCTCCTGCTGGGACTTCACGAGGGGATGACGGAGTCGCAAATCCTTGAGAAACTCACCAGTGAATACCGCAAATGGAACGCCCGCGTGACCCATCCGGACCCGGCCGTCCGCAAACAAGCCGACCAGATGCTCAATCTGATAGCCCAGTGCCGCAGCCGATTTGCCCGTCTGACCTCCGGCAGCAGTCGCGGATAAGCTTTTCTTTTACAGCGAAGAAGCCGACGGCTCGTTCGCACCGGCCGGCTGGTCATCGTTTCGCTTCTCGTAGAGATAATCCTTCAGAAAGCAGCCCATCTCATAGGGCCCGCAGCGCAGCGTCCAGTCGGGGTTAAACAGCTTCGGATTCCAGTCGTAGCTGGCGGCCCAGCAGGTGCTGCTGATTTTATACTGTTCCGCCCAGTTCAGCAGCGGATGGGCATAGTTGTCAACCGTGGCCGCCGGAATGCGGCTGCGGCGGAAACTGCGGCTGAATCCCCACTCGCTCAGAAAAACCGGATGCACCTTCACGCACCGGAGGATATGGTCTTTGTACCACTGGGCGTTTTCGCTGAGCCAGTGCATCGGATAAATGTGGGAAACGATGGCATAGTTTTTGTTTCCGACGGGATCTTCAATCGGATGGTCGGCGGCGGGCCCGATGATTTGCGAATAGTTGGCGCCGGCAATCAGCAGCAGCGTCTGCGGGGCGTACTGCCGAATCAGATTGACCCACTCCTGCATATCTTTGCGGACACTCAGCCAGCATTCCTCATCCGTGCCGACTTTATTAATCGGCTCATTGAACAGCTCAAAGATGACGTGGCTGTCCTCCGCAAACCGCGGCGCCATATACTCCCAGAACTGCCGCGTCGTTTCGCGATGGTCAAAGGTATTGCCGATGTAGTGCCAGTCCACAATCGCATACAGGTCTTTGCTTTTGCAGTAGTCCACCACGGGCCGCAGCAGTTTTTCATAGAAATCATCCCGTCCGGGGATAAACGTCCACGGGCTCTTGTAGTCCTCTTCATCCGGCGGATAAATCGGGATGCGGATGACCTTCGGATACCACCCAGGCGAGGAGCCCTGCGGGTCATTGCGGTTGGTCAGCCGGTCAATCATTCGAATCGCTCCGCCGAACTGCTTTTCCGTCCCGCCTACATCAATCAAAGACACGCCGCGCAGGACTACCACATTGCCCGCCGGGTCTTTGAGGACCGTCCCTTCCGCACGCAGCCGCGGTGTAGCGGCGGCGGCCCAGACCCCGAGAAAGAACCAAAGGACAAAGGTTTTGCTGTCCGCCCTGAATCCGGACCGGTTGGATTGTCTCTGAACAGGTTTCATAATTTTATCCCCATTTCCGCATCAACGCGAACGGTTTGGCCGGCCGGAAAGACAGGCACGACTTGCCCCGGAATCGGTTTTCCATTCACCAGCAGGCGGCGAATGCCCTTCATTACCCCGTCCGGATTGCTCACATAAATCTCATACCGACAGCCGCGAAAGAGCCGATAGACAGTAAAACCTTTCCAGTCCGGCGGGATGCACGGGGCGATACAAAGCCCATCGTATTCAGGCCGAATCCCCAGGATATATTGCGTCAGGGCAACATAGGTCCAGGAGGCGGTGCCGGTCAGCCAGGAGTTTTTGGCCTCGCCGGGCATCGGGGCATCCTTGCCGGCGATGGTCTGGGCAAAGCAGTAGGGCTCGCTGCGGTAAATGTCGAGCCGGTCTTCTTTGGCCGCCGGACAAATCCGCCGGTACAGCTCCCACGCCCTGTCGCCGCGTCCAAGAATGGTTTCGGCGATAATCATCCAGGTGTTGTTGTGGCAGAAGACGCTCGCATTTTCCTTATAGCCGGGCGGATATGAGGTGATTTCGCCCAGATAGTCGCGGTAGTAGGTATAGGCGGGCTGCACGAGAACCATTCCGTTCTCATCGGCCAGATACTCCCAGGCACTGTCGAGGGCCTGTCGGGCTTTTCCATCCTCCAGCCCCAGGCCGGCCATTACGCCCCAGCCCTGCGTTTCAATAAAGATTTTGCCTTCATCGCAGGAGGCCGAGCCGACGGGCCGCGAAAAATGGTCATATGCCCGCCGGAACCATTTTCCGTCCCAGCCGAACTGCATCACGGCCTCTTTCATTGCGGCGGCCTCTTTTTCGTAGGCGTCTGCGGCCGCCGCCTCGCCGCGCCGGCGCAGCAGGGCCGCCAGCCGGCTTGCACTGTAAATAAACAGCTGGGCAACCATCACCGATTCCGCCCGGCCGCCTTCGATATCACCGGCCAGCTGAAAACTTTCGCCGGGAGTATTGCTGAAGCAGTTCAGATTCAGACAATCGTTCCAGTCGGCATGGCCGATCAGGGGCAGATTGTGCGGCCCGCGGTCGGCCAGCACCCGACGGGCCGACTGATGCAGATGGTCCAGCAAGGTCGTACGTTCGGCACTCTGGGGTTTGTCCGCATATCCGACGGGGGCGTCGAGAATCGATTCATCGCCGGTCTCGCGAATGTAGGCGTCTGTTGAAACAATCAGCCACAGGGGGTCATCGCTGAAGCCGGTGCCGGCCTCATGATTGCCCTGTTTGGTGAGCGGCTGGTACTGGTGATAGCAGGTGCCGTCGGAGTTCTGCGTGGCGGCCAAATCGAGGATGCGCTGCCGGGCCCGTGCGGCCACCATCTGCACGGAGCCGAGCAGGTCCTGATTGGAATCCCGAAACCCCAGCCCCCGCCCGATGCCGGACTCAAACGAACTGGCCGAACGCGACACGTTGAACGTAACCATGCATTGATAGGGATTCCAGGTATTAACCATCCGCCGAACCAGCGGATTGTCTATCTCCGTCTGAAGGGTTCCGAGAACCTGCTCCCAGTGCCGCCGAAGCTGCTGAAACTTCTCCTCAATCTGCTCGGCTGTCTGAAACCGCCGGAGCAGGTCATAACATCGTTCTTTGTTGAGCACGCCGGGGGCGGAAAATTTCTTCTCGGGCGGATTTTCCAGATACCCGAGGACAAAATGGAACGAGCGGGTTTGGCCGGCCTCCAGCGTCAGCCGCAGGTGATGGGAGCCGACCGGCGCCCAGCCGTGGGCAATGCTGTTGAAGGATGTTCGCCGGAGCACGGCCTCCGGACAGCCGTAATCATTCATATTGCCCAGAAACGCATCGCGGCTGGTGTCAAATCCGACAACCGGCTCGCTGCAGGCAAAAAAGGCATAATGGCTGCGGCGTTCCCGGTACTCGGTTTTGTGGTAAATCACGCTGCCTTCCACTTCGACCTCGCCGGTGTTCCAGTTCCGCTGAAAATTAGTCGCATCGTCCCAGGCATTCCACAGACAAAACTCCGCATAACTGAAGATGTCGATGGTTTTTTTGCGTCGGGTATGGTTAGTCAGTTGGACCGCCCACACCTCCGCATCCTCATCGACCGGCACAAAATAGGTTGTTCGGGCTTCGAGCCCTGCAAGCCGGCCGGTAATCACGGTATAACCGAGGCCGTGACGGCACTGATAAAAATCCAGCGCACGGCGCATCGGCTTAAAGCTCGGGTTCCAGGTGTTTCGCCCGTCGCACAGATACAGATAGCGGCCGGGATTGTCTTTGGGCACGGCATTGTAAAAATAACGGGTGATCCGCCGCAGCCGGGCATCACGATAGAAACTGTAGCCGCCGGCCGTATTCGAAATAATCCCCAGATAATCCTGAAATCCCAGGTAGTTTATCCACGGCAGGGGTGTGTCGGGACGCGTGATGACATATTCCCGAGCCGCCTCGTCAAAAAAACCGTACTTGGATGCCGTCTTCATTTTGCTGTCCTTTTTTGCTGTTTTTTGTACGGCATTATCTCTGCTGTCTAAAATATTTGCATTAGGGGTTTCTGTAAAGATTATTTTTGGAAGAAAACAAAAAAAGGGCCTGCCTATTCCGCAGGCCCCGTTCTCCTATTCCTCGCTGCTCGATTCCGCCCTAACGACTACGGATAAAATCCCTCCGCCAGCCAGTTCTGAGCCATCAGGGCGAAGTCCGCCAAATCGACGCGGCAGTAAGATGTGCCGGTGTTGTCAACGTTGAAATTGCTGCCCGGGAAGTCCGTATAGATGCAGCCGGGTTTGCCCGTCAGGTTGTAGTATTCCTGAGCGATAGTTTCCGGGGTCAGCACATAGTTGTACACCCGCAGGTTGTCAATCAGCCCGTTGAAGTACCGATGAATGCCGCCCTGCGTATCCTGCGGCGATGCCCCGATGAGCATTCCGTTCACCCACGGCAGGAAGGTGCTGCTGGAGGCACTGCCGGAGGTGGCGATGAGACTGCCGTCCACATACACGCGCATAATATCATCCATCGCCCAGGTCGCCGCAATCATATGCCACTGTCCGTCGCCGGCCATGTTGAAGTTGTTCACCCACGTCGGCCGCCAGGACACCCAGGCCACCTGAGCCGTCTCACCCAACACCAGGGCTCGGGCGTTGGTATAGGTGGAATCCAAATCCGACTCCACAGCCAGTTCGAAGGCTGTATGCGGCCAGCCGTCTCCGTGATTCCAGCCGGACAAAATCGCCGCCACCTTGCTGTAGGGCTCCCCGCCGGGAACGGAATTGACCTTCACCCAGCAGACAACCGACCCGCGGTCCAGCCCGCCGCCGATGCCGCCGGCATCCAGCAGACTTGCCTTCGGGAAGCCGTTGTTGCCCAGCGTGACATACTGATTGAGGCCGTTCAAAGACAGGGCCTGCCCGCCGCCGATACCCGCTGCAAAGGTCGGGCTGCCGACACCGGTGCCGTTGACGCCGTGGCCGCTGCTGTCGTTCAGATTGCCGTCAAACAGATATTCAGCCACCTTGCGTTCCACAACCAGCGTCACGACATTGGAATAAACATCCGGAAAACTGCCGCCGCCGGACTGGGTCGCCGCATTCCAGATACGGCAGTAATAGTAGGCCTGATAGGCCTTGTTTGCCGAGGGGATTGTCAGGGTGGGACTGTTTCCGCCGATCGATGCACTGATGGCTGTATCGGAAGCGTCAATCACACCGTCCTGCGAGAAGTACCACTGATAACTGGGCGTCGTAACGCTTTGAACGGTGACCGTAAACTGCGGGTTGGGACCGCCGATTCCATAACGGGTGCTGACCGGCTGAGCCGTAATGACCGGCAGCGTGCTGAGCGTGTTAAAAGACCAAATGGGCCCGACAATATTGTTCGGTTCCACCGCCTCCAGGGTGCTGACACCGACGGTAAAAGTCTGCTCATAACCTTCCACGGCTTCCACAACCGCCCAGCGGAAAGTGCTGTTAATCGGAAGAAGCACGGGCCCATACTGAGATTCGGTCGTGGTCAGACCCGGGTCCACACCGGTTCTGCCGTGATAATACAGATTAGGGTCATTGAGCGTCTTACTGATGAAGACATATTCGTCCACAATCAGCGGATTGACCTCGTATTGTCCATTGGGGTCCCCACCCGGCCTCCACTTCAGGAGGGCATTGACAAAGTTGGGATTGGCGGCGAATTCCTGCTCCACAGAGGGATTGCGGGGCCCGTATTCATCCACCAGCCCTTCCGGCCAAATCCAGATGTTGTCAATGTAAATGGTGGTGCTTCCGGAACCGGTGTTGATGCCGAAGCCGATATTGGCGCCCCAGCCGCCAATGGCATTGATGATGGAATTTCGCGTTTCCTCATCCATCGTAAACACATACCGGTGGGGCAAACCGTCCACAATCAGCGGCTGCCACATATACAGATTCCAGCCGCCGCTCGGGGCCGCCGTATTATGAATAAACCCCAATTCACACCATCCGCCCGCCACTTCCGACGCGACAGCCGTGACATCTACGGAAATGACACACTGAGGGGACAAAATGGCCTGAATCCAGGGGTTGTCCAGCGTGTTGCCGTTGTCAAACAGGGGCAGCTGGACTGTCGCACCCCAGCCGCCGTCAGCATCCACACATTTTAACGAATGGGTTCCCCGTGTGGCAGCCACCGCCGGCAGAAGCGTGTCGGAAATGGCCAGCCCGCCGTTAAACCAGTGGTCATATCGATAGGGGGTAAAACCGGTGTCCGGGCCGCTTTCAAAATCTCCGATTAAAATCGGGTCCATCGCAAAACCGATGGACGAAAAAAGAAGGCCGAATCCTAAATATACCATTAACCATTTTCTTTTCATCTGCTTCCCCTTTCCCTTTTATCTTTTCATAAATCCGACGATACTCTTTCAGTATTTTCCCCTTAATTCCAGCCGCGGCTGTTCGAACAGACACCAGTCATAACTGATGTTGTCGCCGCCGTCGGTCGCAGCGAGAGTTAAAAATCGTTCCTCCGGACGAATTTCAACGTCGATTCTCTGAATCGAGGCCTGCTGATGAGGATTGAAATGATGAAACCGCACTTGACCGTCCACCAGCACCCAGAATTCATTGGCCATTTGAGCCAGCGCATTGGCCGAAACGCCGCAGCGGGCGGTAAAGCGGACAATCTCCAGATTCGGATACTGCCGCCGGAGGGCGTCCAGGTCAAACGTAATGCCGGCGTTGGAGTGAATCACCAGCACGGAAGAGGGGGTTTTGGACGGTTCCAGCGACACCTCCATCGGCTGGCCTTTCAGGAGCTCCTGATTGTCGCCGAGGCGGGCAGTGTAAATAATCGGCTGGGTAATGATATCCGCCCAGTATTCACCGGCCGTCCCCGGAAAACCGCCGAAGGTATGCCCGGCTGAAGAGACCTGCACCGGTCCCTGATTGCCGTTGGGAACAAACACCCCGTCCACAACCGGAAGAGCCGAAACCGGATGATAAGTTCCCGAACCGCTTCGGATATAGCCCTGCTCGGCCTCCGGATGAACCTGTCCTGTAGCCGGGTCGATTCCCATTGGGGACGAAACGGATTCTCTGCCGCTTCCGCCGGCGGCCAGGTTTGCCAAATCCAGATAGGTCTGTCCGTACCAGACGGACTGCTCCTGCGAGGAAATCTTTCGGGCAAAATACAGTTCCTTAAATTCAGCGGGTCGGATTTTTCCGTCCGGTTCAATCCGACGCGCCTGAGCCGGCTGGAGAATTTCACTGGTCTGCGGCGTACCCTGCACGCCGGCTACGAGATTCACCTTGCCCTTCATCACATGCACCTCGGCCTGGCCGCTGCGGACTTCCAACCCGAATTCCGTCCCCAAATCCACCACGCGAGAACCCGGACAATCAATGGTAAAACCGATGGCGGTATTGGGAACAGAGGCAAAGGCCTTTCCGCTGAACAGACGCATCTGGTTTTCTGAAAGCAGCTTGAAACGGGCGGGACCTTCGAGCACCACTTCAGCGCCGGAATCAAAGCGAATGGAAACGAACCCGGTGACCAAATCCTTCGGACGCACGGAAAGGCGGTCCCCCGGCTGAAGAGGAGTCTGATTGTAAGCCCAGCGGGCATTGACCGAATCGGCCAGGGTCGCCACCGCCGGCGAAGCAAAGAACTTCGCATAGACCACAATAAAAAGCATCGCGGCGACGGATACTGCAATTCCGAACAAAGAGAGCCGGCTGACGCGGCGTCTCGAAGGGGTCGGAGCGGTCAGCGGCTCCGAAACGGCCGGTTCCGCCGGACGTTCCACCGGCACCAGCTCCGCCGTCTGCTCGTGCCGGGCCAGCTGCTGCCACAGCTGCGCATCCAAAACCTCTTCCGTCGAAGCGGCGGTCTGCGGGGCGTGTTCCAGAAGGGTCCGAAGATGCGTATGAATCTGCAGAAACTCCACGTAATACCGGCGAACCGGAGGATGCTCGATAATCAGACGCTCCAGCTCGCGGATTTCTTCCTCCTCAATTCGCCCGTCCAGCGACTTGCAGATCAGATACCGCACTCGATAAAGGATTTTTTCCTCGGCGTTCATGGTCGTTCTCCCGCCGCCAGCGTTCGCCGCACACAGTTCAGCAGCCAGTCGTTCAGCCGAGCGGTATAACGATAAACGGCATCGATGGACGCACCGACTTTCTGGGCCACAAGACGGGCACTGGAGCCGTCATAATAGCGCATCCGGATAAACTGCCGGTCCTTGTCAGACAGTTTATTCAGGCAGTTTCGCAGGGCCTGAAGCCGGTCCTGGCTCTGCTCCTGCACCTTTTCCGTTTCGGAAATCAGCAGGTCATAGGCCTCTTCGCTCAGACACAGGCGGGAACGTTTGTTCTGTTTTCGGTAATTGAGAATCTGGTATTTGGCGATGGTGACCGCCCAGGAAACGAAGTTGGTTCCCGGTTCAAATTTGTGGAAATTTTTCCACATCACCGCCGCCGTTTCCTGCATAATGTCATCCGCATCCGAATCGTTCGGAACCATGCTGATGATGTAGGCATAGATTCGGGCGTGATTGGCCGTAAGCAGTTTGACGAACGGCGTTCGGGCCTTCAGAAAATCGGATGTCTTTTCGTTTTCCTGAGTCATCGTTACAATTCCCTGCGATATTCTGCAGTCCGTCTTTCACACCCGCCCCTTCTGCAATAGCCGCCGAATCCATTTGTCGGCGGTCTTTTTCAAAAACCTTCGTGTTTTTTCCAGGAAACCAGACCGCCGGCCGCCGAAGGGAAGAAAAACGGGCTTGCCTGCCGAAAGCGAACAAGCCCGTTTTCACCCTCCCGAATCCTCCTGCTACCGCCTGCGGCGAAGGACGGACAATCCGCCCAGCCCCAGCAGAACCAAGGAAGCCGGTTCCGGAACCAGCACTTTGATGTTGTCAAAGTAATACACCGCCATTGCCGGATAGATGGGTTCGCCGGTAATCGGGTCGTTTTCGTTGTTGCCGGTGTTGCTGATAAAGCCGATATTGGCCCATCCGGTGGCACTGCCCATCTTGGCCATTGCCTCTTCGGAAATCTGGAAAACAAGGGTTTGCGTGCTTCCGATGGAGACGCTCTGCCAGTCAAAAACACTCCACATCGTCTGTGCCCAGCCGCCTTCGGCACCGAGACCGGTATTAATCAGCAAACCGATAGAAGCCCAGCCGACAGGGAAATCATTGGCGAATGTCGTGATGTCCACGGAGACTTTTCCATAGGCGGCCAATTTGGCCTGAGCCGGGGTTCCCAGCAGGGCACCTTCAATCGTATTATCCCATCCTCCAAGGACTTGCGTCATTTTCATCGACCACTCCCCCAGGGTGGCGTTGGCCTGTACAGGGGTGGAGGAGTCGCCCGGTCGCCAGCCGCCGGTCCACCAGCCGTCGGTGGAGTTTTCAAAATTGCCGACTACAATGTCAGCCCAGGCAGAGGAGACCAGAACAAGAGAAACCAGACACAGAATTGCTTTTGCTTTCATCTTTCCTTCTCCTAAAGAGTTACGATAAGAGTTACGATTCATCATGCTTCATCTATCACGCACAAACACACTTCACACACACGGGACAAGGATACTCCGTAAAGCAATAGCCGTAAAAAGGGGCGCTTTGCGCAGATTTTGTGAAAAATAATATAAGGAAAAGTGTTGGTTTACCTTATAACGGAGGAGGAAAAAATTGGCGGGCAACCCAATAGCCACAAATTCGTTTGTGGATACTGAAAAGCGGTTCTGATGTCCACAAAATAGTTTGTCGGTATTGGAGTATCTGCAAAGGTCGGAGAAATAGGCAAAGACGGATTGGGAATTATAACAAAAACAGGATGGAACGGCGGGAGATGATGTCGCTAATAAGATGGAGGGAAATGCCGAGTTTGTCGAGGCAGATAAGCCGGATTGTATCCGAATAGTCGGCGGCATCCGGGAGGAACTCCTTTAGAGCATTCGGGCAATTCAGAAACCATTCTGCGCGGAAAAGGACCTCTGGGCGGGCCGGAAAGACGGCCATATAGAAAATGTCGCTTTCGACCAAGTCCTGAAAGAAATGGGTCCCGAAGGACAGGTCGGGAATCAGATTGCTTCCCTCGCAGGCAATTTCCGCCAGCACAGAGACATTGCTGATTTCCGCAAACCGCACCGGCACGCCTAAGGAAGGGGTGCTGGTGCCCCAGCGGCCGGGCCCCAGAAGCATCACAGACGTCTTTTCGCGGTCTTCAATCGTTCGGTTGAGCCGGCCGATAAGACGAGCCACCTCGTATTTTTGATTCTGCGGACACTCCAGATAAGGGTCCGGAACCACATAAATAATTCGATGGATGGGCAGCGAAACGCTCGGGCCCATCGTGAAGCCCTCTGTACGGAGAATAATCTTTTCATCAGGAACCGCGGAAGGCATCCGGATGTCAGCACGAATGCCTTTGGTCTGCAGCGGACGACACTGAACCAGGTTGATTCGCAGCTGGCCGTCCTGCGTAAAGTTGACGGTAAACTCAATATCGACCGGATACTGATAGGCGGCCTCGAGCGTTTTTAACAGCCGATGCATCAGCCGGGGAAACGGCGTTTCGGCCAGCAGTTTGCGGAAGGTTACCAGATAGTAGGTTTTGGCGTCGGAACGTCCTGTTTCCTGCAGACGCCGCATCAGATATTCATCCGGCGAAACAATCAGGTCCAGCGGCAGGTCCAGCGGCTCCGAGAGAATCTCCTGCACATCGATCGCCTTGAGGCGGTTTTCCTGCACATCGAGCAGGTCGATTTTGTGCTGGGAGAAGCGTCCGGCGCCGTCACGGTCAGCATAGGGCCGCACGAGCGGGTCGTCCAGAGCGATGGTCTGCGGGTAGTCATCCTCCACACGGTCCACGGCGCGAGTACCCAGTCCAAAGACCAGCCGCAGCATCCCGGCCTTCGGGTCCAGGGAGGCATTCCAGACGAAGGTGTTGTACGAAACACCCACCCCCGCCATAGCAGGAAAGTAATAATGCCGATGATAAGCGCCGGAGACCCGCTGAACCAGCAGGGCCATCTGTTCATCGTGTCCAGCCAAGCCCCGCTGGAGCCGATAGGTAAGGGCATTTTCGTTCATCGTACTGGCAAAAATGCGGCGGACGGCCTCTTCGAAGCGGGCCAGACGTTCATCGGGCTCGCCCTGATTGACCAGAAAGAGACTTTCGTATTTGCCGGCAAAGGCGTTGCCGAAAGAATCCTCCAGCAGACTGCTGGAGCGGACGATGATGGGCGACTGGCCGAAGTATTCCATCATTTCCTGAAACTGCCGGCGAATAGGCTCAGGAAATTTGCCGTGCAGCATTTTGTCCTTCAGTTCGGCGGCGGCGCGGAAGTAGCCCTCGGGCGTTTTCTGCTCCATAAAGAGTTTCCACCAGCCGTTTTCGACGATGTAGGTATAGAAAACGTCGGAGCCGATATAGAAGGAATCGTGCGGTTCGAGGCGCTCCTGCCAGTTTTCCGACGGGTCATTCTGAAGGATGCGTCGGGCGATGAGCATACCAGCGGTCTTGCCGCCGATGTAGCCGCTTCCAATCAGGCGGCTTTTGACAGCCAGCAGGTCTTCGAGGGTCAGATAGCGTCCGGCCAGCTGCCCGATGCGTTTTTCACGTCCAACCATGACCCGGCAGATTTGTTCCACCATCTGCCGGACCTGCGGAGTATCGGCCGGCAGTCCCCGCAGTTCCTGGGCTTCGAGGAAAAGCCGGTCCCAATAGTCCAAGATGCGTTCGGTACGCTGGAGACCCTGTTCGGACAGATGCGAAAACAGCCGCGCGGCGTCCAGACTGCTGCTGAGAGGGACAAACTTTAAGCCCTGCCGAATATGGGGCAGGTACATTGTCGGCGAATAGCGCCGCCAGACCTTCAGCGGGTGGACATAATCCTGACCCTCCAGATGATAGATATCCAGAAGCAGCTGGGTGGTTTCGCGGATGCGGGCAATGGTATGGAACGAATGGTGGTTGCGGAGGATGCCGAAATAGGCCAGCGTGTCCCATTCGTACAGATAGGGGCAGGTGACCATAAAGAAATTGCCGATCATCAGGTCGGTAGCCCAGGCGCTGAGCAGGTCCGACAGACAGTCGAAGACGTAGCAGACCAGGCGGCCGGCTTCGGAAATAATCTGATGAATGCGGCTGGAGAAACTCTCAAATCCGCCTTCGGCATCCAGCCGGATGATTTGAATGCCGGGATGCTCCGGCAGAAGCGGTTCGTGGTCGGCAAAACGGATGTAAAGGACGCGGCGGCCGTCTGCCAGGGCCTTATCGACAAAGGCGGCAGCATAGCGGCGATAGTCCTCGATACGGTCCACCTGCCAGACGACGTTGTCGCCCCAGCGAAGACCGCAGAGAATTTCATCTAAACCGACCAGACCGGTGCTGATCGAGACAGCCATCGGATTCTCCTGAAAGCTCGGTATCTTTTCGGCAGGAACAATTATACCTGAAGGAGAGAAAACACAAAATCCCAATCTCGAAATCCGAATCGCAATCTGCAAACCGGATTATTTGAGAAACAAAGCGGCTTATTCAAGCCAGGAGGCGGCCAGCATGGCCAAATCCGCCAAATCGACGACGCAGTCGCCGGTGATGTCGGCCGGCAGAGCGCAGGGAACAATGGAAAAGGCCGCATCGCTCGCATCGGAGACGGCCCGATTGCCCGCATTGACGACCCGCACGAGGGCCCGGTCAGACGAAACCAGCGGCACCAGCCAGTCATAGCGGCCGCTGCAGCCCTGATTGGGCGGATAGACCGGCTGCCAGGTCAGCCCGCCGTTCAGGGAAAATTCAACCAGCACATCTTCGACAGTCCCTGTCCAGGTCCAGAGCACCGGAACAACCGAGCCGGCGCGAATCGTTTGGGAGCCGTTTGGAGAAAGCAGCGTCAGCGTAGAAGCCGGCAAAGTTATGGTTCGGAGAGCCCCGAAATTCTGCCGTCCCCACTGGTTGGGGGCTCCGAAGGTGCTCAGGTCGCTGCCGCCGTCATAATCGGGCGAGTTGGCTGCAATCGAAGCGGACGGGTCGGCCTCCAGACGGAAGACCTCGTCGCTGCCGATGCCCGCCGCGGGGCTGACTCCCTCTCCGGCCGGGCCGAAAACGACGGTGCCGGCGGCATTGCGGATTCGCAGCTGCCAATTGGAGCTGCTGACGGGAAAGCCCGACGGCTCAATATAAACCCCATCGGCTCCGTCAGCGGCCTGCACATGAATCCACCAGTCCCCTGCCGCCGGATTGTACCCGGCATCTGTAGGAAGGTCTTCCCCGACGGTGATAATCGTGCCGGCACGAAGATCGGACCAGAGAGGATGATTGGTCAGGTCGAGGGTCTCATCGAGCAGTCCGTTTTCATAGATATCCAGTTTCCAGCCGCGCATGTCGAGATGGTCCTGAATAACAACCAGCTCGAACCAGTCGCCGCCGTTGCCGGGCACACGCCCCCAGAATGTATCGCAGGCATACCCGCCGCCCGCATCAGCGGCCGCATTGCCCCCGCCCAGATAAGCATCGGAAGCAACGGCATTGTACTCATTCAAAATCACCGGAGCTGAAACAGCGCAGAACGCACTTGCCAGGTAAAGAAAAAAACAAACTGCTGTTTGAACACCTTTCATCGGAGTTTCCTCTCAATACGCCTCATCGCCGACAAACCCCCATTTCGGATATTGCCTGTCATTGATGCTACTATACAAAAACAGTGACGCTTTTTCAAGAAAAAAACCGCTTTGCAGGCCGAGGAAAAACGCTTTATCTTTGCGGTGATGACAAAAGCTGCCGGATTTCCTTATTGATTCGCAGGGAGCACCAGGGTTTGCCGCACATCGTGCAGTAGTCATCCTGCGTGGCTTCCTGACCGATGCGGCTGTGAGCACAGGCCTCCTCGTACATCGCCCGTGCGGTGTTGGGGTCGAGGGCGTTGTTCAGATGCTCCTTCCAGTCAAGGGCGGCACGGGCCTCGCTGAGCCGGCGGTCGCGCTCGACGGCAGCAGGCAGCCCGCGTGCCACATCGGCGGCGTGCGCGGCGATTTTGGCGGCGATGACACCCTGCCGCACATCGTTGACATCCGGCAGCCCCAGATGCTCCCGCGGGGTCACATAGCACAAAAACGAAGCGCCGTAATAGGCCGCCGCCGTGCCGCCGATGGCGCTGGTGATGTGGTCATAGCCGGGGGCGCTGTCGGTAACCAGCGGGCCGAGCACATAGAACGGAGCCCCTTTGCAGATTTGCTGCTGGAGCTCCATATTGTACTGAATCTGGTTGAAGGGCACATGGCCGGGGCCTTCAACCATCACCTGACAGCCCTGGTCCCAGGCCCGCTGGGTCAGCTCGCCCAGCGTCCGCAGCTCGGCAATCTGGGCCGCATCCGTGGCATCGGCTCCGCAGCCCGGACGCAGGCCGTCGCCCAGCGAAAAGCAGACGTCATACTCCCGCATAATTGCGCACAGGTCATCGAACAGTTCATAGAGCGGGTTTTGGCGGTTGTGATAGAGCATCCACTTGGCCAGCAGGGCACCGCCGCGGCTGACGATGCCGCACACCCGCGAGCCCAGCAGGTTGAGGTGTTCACGGAGGATGCCTGCGTGGATGGTGAAGAAATCGACACCCTGGGCGGCCTGCTTTTCGATGACCTTCAGGATGGTGTCGGGCGTAATGTCCTCGACATCGCGGCCGACGATGACTTCATAGATGGGGACGGTTCCGAACGGCACGGGACATTCGGCCAAAAGGCGCGTGCGGATTTCATCCAGGCTGCCGCCGGTGCTCAAATCCATAACCGCATCAGCGCCGGCTTCAAGGGCCGTTTTGAGCTTCTCAATCTCCTGCTGCAAATCGGAACGGACGCTGCTGCATCCGATGTTGGCGTTGATTTTGGTGCTGACAGCCCGTCCGATTCCTGCAGGGATAAGACGGCAAGACAAGTGCACCCGGTTGGCCGGAATCACCAGCCGGCCGGCGGCGGTTTCTTCCCGAACTATCTCCGGACGCAGCCCCTCTTTTTGTGCGACAATTTTCATCGCCTCTGTAATCCGACCCGCCCGCGCTTCCTGTAATTGTGTGGCCATAAACGCTCCGATTGTTTCAGTCTTTTCAGCGGGAAACGAACACAGAAGGGAACTTCTGAAAGGCCGCTTCCCTACGCAGGTCTCCGCCGTCGGCGGTTTGCCTGATCAGGTTCGAAGGGTTTTTCTCAGGTCATTTTTTATGACCACCCCCAGCGAACCGAAGTATTATACGAATAAAGAGAAGAAAGGTCAAAAAAAGATTTTCAGATTCCTATTGTCAACCGGAAAGGTCGTGATACAATTTTGAAGCGTTCGGATATATTTTTCCGAATGAAAGACAAGAAAGGAGCCCGAAGATGACCATTCAGCGATGCATCTGTTTGTTGGCAGTGATTGTGCTGGCAGGATGTTCGGCCAGCCCTCCGCAGGCAGGCCAGCGGGAAATGCTTCTGGCGGACGTGCAGGAGGCAATTGCCGACTTCAAACGGGCTGACCCGACCCTGCGGAGTTATTTCGAGCGTTCCGCCGGCTATGCTGTCCTGCCGAAGGTGGCCAAAGGGGCCTTTCTGCTCGGCGGGGCCTACGGACGCGGAATGGTGTTTGAAAAAGGCGGCCGCTTTCTCGGCTACTGCGATATGAAGCAGGCAACGCTGGGCTTTTCGTTCGGGGGAGAATACTTCCGCGAAGTCATCTTCTTCCGCTATCCGCAGGATTTGCGGATTTTTACAGAGGGCAATTTTACCCTGTCGGCCCAGGCGACGGCGACGGCGGTTTCGGTCGGTGCGGCGGCCAAGGCCGACTATCAGGATGGGATGGCGGTCTTTGTGCTGGCGGATACGGGGCTGATGGTAGATGTGTCCATCGGCGGTCAGCGGTTTGAGTTTGAATCGGCCCCGCGTCTGATGAATTAGCCGCTGGTTTTACTGCGCCAAAGCGGCAACGAAGGGCAGGTCGCGAAAGCGCCCCTGATAATCCAGCCCGTAGCCAATCACGAAACAATCTTCAATGGTCAGACCCAGAAAATCGATTGCCGCCGGTTTTTGATGCGGAATTTTCTTTTCGAGAAGCACACAGGTTTTCACATCGGCGGGCCCGCAGGTGCCCAGCCACTCCTGAACAGCCGCCAGCGTCAGACCCGTGTCGTAAATGTCATCAATCAGAAGAACCTTTCGGCCGCGAATCTTGCCGGCCAGGTCGAGATGACCCTGCAGCCGGACGTTCCCGCTGGACTGCGTGGTGCCGCGATAACTGGAGGCGCTGAGAAACTCGACCTGCACGGGAAAACGAACCTGCCCCAGCAAATCCGAAGCAAAGATTCGGGCCCCTTCAAGAATCACCAGCGCCACAACGTTGTCTTCTTGTGCATAAGCGGTGTTGAGTTCGGAGGCCAGACGCTCGACAGTTTGAGCCAGCCGCTCGGCGGAGACGATGATTCGCTCATACGGTCTGGAATCCGGAGCGGTCACGGTCAGCCTTTCAAAATCTGAAGCGAGCCGCGGCTGTACCCGGTTCGACGGTCCGTGGTAAGAACCTCCGCGCCGGTCTCGGTAATCAGCACATCATCCTCCAGGCGAATGCCGAAACGTCCGGGCAGGTAAATGCCGGGTTCGATGGTGATGACCTGTCCGGCTTCGAGGCGGGTTTTCTTGTCCAGCGGGGTCAGATAGGGCATCTCATGCACCTCCAGTCCCAGTCCGTGGCCGGTGCCGTGGCCGTATACAGGAAAGCCGGACCGCTGAATCACTTTGCGGGCGGCGGCATCCACTTCAACGGCGGGTACACCGTTGCGAAGTTTGGCAATGGCGGTCTGCTGGGCGGCATAAACGGTCTCCCAGGCCCGCTGATACTCGCCGGAAACCTTGTTCCAGCCGAAACTGCGGGTGATGTCGCAGGTGTAGCCGTCAAAACTGACGCCGAAGTCAATCAGGATAGTATCGTGTGCACGGAGTTTGCGTCCGGAGGGCTGGTGGTGGTTGCGGGAGCCGTTGGGGCCGAAGGCAATGATAGTGTCGAAACCGGGGCGGGCGCCGCGCATGCGCATCTGGTATTCCAGATGCGCCGTCAGCTGCTGTTCGGTCATTCCCGTTCGCAGGACCTTGAGAGCCGAATCGAGGCACTCCCAGGCAATTTGAGCGGCCCTTCGGATGGTTTGAATTTCGGCGGGCGTTTTTATCAGGCGAATCTGCTCGACGGCGCTGTCGGCACAGACAACGGCGGTCCTGAGCGGATGAAGCGCCTTGCGGATGCGCATCAGGGTTCCGACGGAGATGGTTTTTTCCACGGCCAGACGGCGGATTTTGCCGTGCCGTTTGACCTCCTCGGCCAGGGCATCGGTGATGGTTTTTTTCCGCTCGATGATTCGACAGCCCAGGCATTCTCCCATTGCCTGTTCCGTATAGCGGCTGTCGGTCAGCAGAATCGAGGCCTTCTGCGTAACCAAAACCCAGCTGTCGTGGCCGGAAAAATTGGTGATATATCGGACGTTCTCGACCTTGGTCAGGACCAATGCGTCCAGGTTTTTCTCCCGCAGAAACGTGCGAAGCTGTTTAAGACGGCGTTGAATCAGTTTTTTGTCCATAGCCATTTCCCAGAGCCAGAAATTACATCAAACCGGCAGTAAAATACCTGTTTTGGCCGGAAATGGCAAAAAGATTTTTTGCCGTCATCGCGGGCTTTTATTTCGTATAATTTCTATGTAGAGAGATATGCAGGTCCCCAAGTCGGGGTTTTGATAAGCAATCTCCTCTCCTGTCTTTTCCATGGCATGGACGCTCCGTCGGGGCGGCAGTCCGTCGGCCGGGCCGCCGCCCCGGTTTTTTTTTATCATCCTTTTTTTATCGGCCCTCGGAAGGACAGATACACCCTACGGCCGACAGGCATCCGGATTGTTGTAGCCGCAGGCCATCCATTGGGAGGCAAAGACCGCAAAATCCGCCAGGTCCACTGTGCAGTCGCCGGTGGCATCCATTGTCGGTCTGTTCACACAAATCGGCGGCACAACCGGCGGGTCCTCCGGGTCCGGTCCTGATGTGCTGCTCAGACTGGCAAAGGCCGTTCCGCCGTCAAAGCCCAGATTGATTCGGCCTCCATTGGGGTTCGGCTCATATTTAACGCCGTCCGCCGGGTCACCCTTGTCTATGCAGGGACTTGTTTGGCCGTCGATGACCCATTGCTGGCCGGCGGAATCCCAGCGGCCGTATTGAGACAGCAGCGTATAATCTCCGGCCGTCCAGACAGCATCATTCCATTGGCCCCGCGCTGCAAAGAGCGGGTTGGCATACATATCCCCCGTCTTGGCGTAGTTGTTGTAAAAATTGCCGCCGGCATTCTGCCAGAAGCAGTTGTATCGGTTCTCTGCGGGCCCGTAAATCCCTTTGCCTCCGTTGTAGGCAAGGATGTTGTTCTTGACGATGCCGTTGCAGTGTATCACAGCATGCCCCTTGTTTTCGGCAATCGTGTTGTTGATAACGGACGTGCACGAATACACGCCGTCGGACTGATTGCCGACAATCAGATTGTTTCGGACAAACCCTGCAAACTCCGACACGCCGCGGCCGCCGCTGCCGGAAATGGTGTTTTCCCAAAGCTGCTGGGAACCGCCGCTGACGCCGTGGGAGCGGCTGCCGGAAATCACATTGTGATGAATATCCGCACTGCAGCCGGACACACCGATACCGTTGTTCCAAATCGTATTCTCAAAAATCTCGCCTGTGCAGGCATTTAAACCGGCGATTTTGTTTTGGGTGATTTGGTTGTTTCGGATTGCGCCGCTGCACGAAGAAAGCCCCGACCCTGCATTGCCGGAAATAGTGTTTTCGTAAATCATTCCGGAGCACAAACTGATTCCGTGTCCCTGATTGCCGGTAATTTGGTTGAAGGAAATCTCCCCGCCGGAGCAGCCGGCCGCACCATCGGAACGGTTCTTTTCGATTCGATTGTTTCGAACGGCGCCGGCTGCCTGATAAATCCCTCGGCCCCTGTTGCTGGTGATTGTATTGCCGATTACATCCCCCGTACAGAGAACGATGCCTTCCTGATTCCCGCGGATGGTGTTGTTTTCAAGGATGCCCTGATGGTTATACACGCCGATGCCGGAATTGTCCGAAATTGTATTGTTCTTGACCCGGCCTGTACCGTTTTGGACGGCATGGCCCCAGTTGAAGGTTATCCGATTCTGTTCGAGGTCGCCGCCGCCGGATACTCCAAACCGATTTTTCTGAATCGTATTTCCGGAAAGATACGGCAGCGAATCATACATACAGAGCACACCGTATTCGAATCCGGAAATCACATTTCCGGCAATCATCGGAGCGGTGCTATAACAGAGAATCCCTTCACCGGAGAAGACAATTCTTTTGCCGTAGATGTCTCCGTTTCCGTTCCGATAGTCTTCCCAGATCACGATGTCGCCGGAAACGGCGGGCTCTTCTTGCCATCCCTCTGCTGTGCAGACGGCAAACTCCTCACCAGTCGCAAGGTTTTTGCCGTAGATGTCGGGATTGGACCAGTTCCCAATGGCACTCCGCCAATCTTGCCAGACCACGATGTCGCCGGAAACGGCGGGAGAATATTGGCTTTCCTCCGCCGTGCAGACAGCAAATTCTTCACCGGTCGCAAGGTTTTTGCCGTAGATATCATCATTTCCGTTCCGAAGGTCTGTCCAGACCACAATGTCGCCGGAAACGGCGGGAGAATATTGGCTTCCCTCCGCTGTGCAGACGGCAAACTCCTCACCAGTCGCAAGGTTTTTGCCGTAGATATCATCATTTCCGTTCCGAAGGTCTGTCCAAACCACAATGTCGCCGGAAACAGTGGGAGTTTGGTGCCATTCCTCCGCCGTGCAGACGGCAAACTCCCCGTTTGTTGAAAGGTTTTTGCCGTAAATGTCTGGCCAGCTGTTCCGCCAGTCTGTCCAAACCACGATGTCGCCGGAAATCGCCGGAGCCGTTTGGTCCCCCTCCGCTGTGCAGACAGCAAATTCTTCACCGGTCGAAAGGTTTTTGCCGTAAATGTCAGAATTTCCGTTTCGCCAGTCTGCCCAGACCACGATGTCGCCGGAAATCGCCGGAGCCGTTTGGTCCCCCTCCGCTGTGCAGACAGCAAATTCTTCACCGGTCGAAAGGTTTTTGCCGTAAATGTCAGAATTTCCGTTTCGCCAGTCTGCCCAGACCACGATGTCGCCGGAAATCACTGGAGCCGTTTGGTCTGCCTGCACCGTGCAGACATCGAAAAAACAATTATTATTCGGCGACAGATATTCTTTAGGCGCAGGCAGAATTGTAAAACCGCTAAGGACAGAGTCCGGGCCTTCAAGAAAATCAAAGGTTACGGTCCCCCGGATGATGGTTGAGCAAACCACAGCGGGGTTATGGGGATCAATGCTGGTTAACAGAACCGCCCGGCTGTTGAAGTAGATGTCTTCTCGGTATTCCCCCGGATAAACAAGGAGGATATCCCCATCCCAGGAGGCATCGATGGCCTCCTGAATACTCGTAAAATCTCCTGTGCCGTCCGGTGCCACCGTCCAGGTTGCCCCCAACGCCGCTGCGCTGAGCATCGCCGTCATCACCGCAAATCGCATAACTCCTCCGAATGAAAAAGGATGTGAATAAAAAACCTTTCAGCCCCCGAACTGAACCAGTTGCCCGCTCGGTGCTTTCCTTCTGAACCGGGGTTTTTCCTCCGGACGTGACCGGGAAAAACCCGCTGTTTATTCTTCTGTAGCATCCTTCATAGCAAATCTGATAACAAACTGTAGGCAAAAAAAGAGAGAAATCACCTTAAATGCGGCCATTAAAATGCCTTTTTGGCTCTGAAAATTGACATGCCGCATCCGTCAACGGCCGCACCGACCCTAATCCGTCGGCAAGAACAAACACATTCTCGCCCCAGCCCGCCGCATCGTAAACCCTTACGGACTTTCTCGGAAAGTTTCTTTCCGGTTTTCCAGCTTGTGCTGAGCCCCTATTCTTATACTTTCGCCGATAAGCGGCAGAGCTGCTATCACCAAATACGGGTGGCGAAAACCGGAATCCGAAACATACAGCCCTGCGATAACTCCGAGAGCAAAATATTTGATGGCAATTCCAATATATCTTACAATCTTCCAGTACTCGACTTTCGTAAAAGTGTCCCCTGCGGCCCTGTCCGAAATCGCCGCGGGAATGCAGACCTCACCGTAAATGCGAAAAGAAAAAAGACAAAGCTGTGTTTGAAGATAAATATATAAAAAAACCAGAATCCTGTTCGCTCCCAAAAGTAAAAAAAGAAATCCTGGAGGAAAACCAAACACCACGCAAGGCAAAGGTCACAGGCGGATATCCATAACAAGATCCGCCACAAGCGTTTCCGCCGAGAGGAAAACATTGCTCTTTTTTTAAGAAAGAAAAAAGAGCTGCCGTGAATAAAACGCTCACAAGAACCGCAGAAACAATCAGAGTCTCACGAACAGTCTTTTCTGCTTCCTCAATTATCACATTCATTGTTGCTGTCTTATTGCTGAGAACATTGTTTAAGGGCTTCAGCGGCTGCCTTATGGGTATCGCTAATCACATCAAACCCACAGACAGTTCCCACGCCTCCAACGATAATTACTGCCATTTTTCCCGGCCATGTAGGTATTAACAAACCTTCGATGAGTACTTCCCCAAAACCAACGAATGTACCACCGGCTGCAAAATTCGTCGTATAGGCAGCAGTTTTCAGCCATACACATTTTTCACAACTCGCACATTCATCATCCCCCGGCTTTGGACATTTCGGAAAACAGATTGAGTAATCGTTTATATTTTCTCCCGGTACTCCACGAAACGCACGGACACAATTTATAATCGAACCTACTACTATAGGAAGCCAATCAACCAATTTGTACCCGGTTGGATCAATCTGAATAATTGGATTATTTCGCACATACAAGAAGAGATTCATCCCATCTGTATACCCCATCGGGTCGCGGGAGAGGAATCGGCCGAGGGCGGGAGGGCAACTCCGG